>NZ_CP090949.1:900000-1137500 GCF_023823125.1 Erythrobacter aurantius
CCGGATGAGACCAACCGGCGGCGCAAGGTGATCAATACATGGTCAGGCACAAGCCCGATCAATGGCGAGACCTGCCCTTCCTTCCTCCAGCTTAGTTTGCCCGGGGATCCCCGATGCGCCCCCCGTTTGCTCAAGGAGGAGGTGTGTGAGACCGACATCAATGGCAACGAGCTTACCTGTGGCACAGCGAGCGCTTTCGTCAGGACCTTCACCTATTTCAAGGGCACACAATTGCCCCTTACTGAAACCGTCACCGATGGTGTCGGGACTGCCCCGCTGACCACGACCTACACTTATGACAACGCCGGTCGCCGTCTGTCGGCTGACGGGCCGTTGCCGGGCAGCGATGATGCGACCTACGCGCGCTACGATACGCTTGGCCGGCAGATCTGGGAGATTGGACCGAAGGGGGAGAACGGGCGCCGCCCGGCCACCCGCACGACCTATCGCGATGCCGATGATCAGGCCACCGAGGTCCGGACCGGAACCGTGGCGGGCAACACCACCGCTACCTATCCGCTGACCGAGCCTGTGCTGACGCTGATCAGCGATACCGATACGCAATACAACTCGCGCCGCCTTGCGACCCGGACCACCGTGTCGAACGGCAGCACGACCTATGCGGTCACGCAGATGAGCTATGACACTCTTAACCGCAACACCTGCACCGCTGTTCGCATGAACCTGTCCAGCCTGCCGGGCGACGCCTGCACGCCGGGGACCGTGGGCAGCGACGGGCCCGACCGCATCACCCGCCAGCATTATGACAGCGAAAGCCGGGTCGTGCGGATCGAGCAGGGTGTGGGAACGCCGCTGGTGCGGGATTACGCCACCTACAGCTTCACCCCCAACGGCCAGATGGCAAGCATGACGGATGCACGCGGCTACAAGGCCTCGATGCTCTATGACGGGTTTGATCGCCAGTCGCACTGGTACTTCCCCCAGCCAAACCAGACCGGCGCGATCAACCCCAATGACTATGAGCTCTACGGCTATGACGCCAATGGCAACCGCACCTCGCTGCGCAAGCGTGACGGTACGGTGCTGACCTATCAGTACGACAACCTCAACCGCATGATCCGCAAGACCGTGCCCGAACGCAGCGGACTGTCGTCGATCCACACGCGCGATGTGTTCTACCAGTACGACATCCGCGGCCTGCAGCTATGGGCGCGGTTCGGGAGCGACACCGGGCCCGGCTCGACCTCGGTCTATGATCGCTATGGCCGGGTCACCTCGACCACCGACAACACCGGGATCGCCGCCGGACGCACGCTGAACTACACCTATGATGCGGGCAGCAATCGCACCTCGGTGCGCCACACATGGGACAATGCGCTGTTCAGCTACACCTACAGCTCGGGCGGACAGTTCAACCAGCTGCGTGACCCATCCAACCTGACGCTGGTCGACTACAACTACAACACCGATGGCGAGCTCTCGAGCGCCATACGCTATTCCAGCGCGCCGGATCAGTCATGGACCTATGATCCGATCGGGCGGATGGCCTCGACCATGATCAACGCACCGGGCACAAGTTATGACGTGACCTGGTCCTTCACCCGCAACGCTGCAAACCAGATCAGGACCGAGAGCCAGAGCAACGACAGCTTCAGCTGGGACGGGTATCAGCCGGTCAATCGCGGCTACACCACCAACGGGCTGAACCAGTACACCGCCGTGTCGGGTCAGGCCTATTGCCATGATCCCAACGGCAATCTCACCGCCGATGGCCAGTATGTCTATCTCTACGATGTCGAGAACCGTCTGGTGGAGATGCGCGCGCAGACCAACTCGGTTTGTACCTCGCTGTCGTACTCCGGGCAGATCAAGGCCGAGCTGCGCTATGATCCCATGGGCCGGCTGTATCAGGTTACGGACTATGTGAACGGGGTGAGCCAGGGTGCGCGGGTGTTCCTGCATGATGGCGATGCGCTGGTGGCGGAGTTCAACGCTTCGGGTACGGTTCTGGCGCGGCATGCCCATGGTCCTGCTGCCGGCGTTGATGATCCGCTGGTGAGCTACAACGGAGCCAGCATCAGCATCAACAACGCCCGCTTCCTGCAGAACGATGCGCGCGGATCGATCGTCTACAGCTCGGATCGCTACGACTCCGCCGCGAGCCGGGTGATCAACACATACGATGAGTATGGTCAGCCCGGCGCGGGCAACGAAGGGCGGTTTCAATACACCGGGCAAGTGTGGCTGTCAGAGCTGGGCATGTATTACTACAAGGCCCGCATCTACTCCCCCGCCCTCGGCAGGTTCATGCAGACCGATCCCATCGGGTATGAGGATAACGTCAACCTCTATGGGTATGTCGGACAGGATCCGGTGAATCGAAATGACCCGACCGGAAAGAGAGATGTTTATGTAGGGGGCCTACTGGACCGCGCTGTAAGACGTTACGTTGATAGGCAAAAGGAAAGATTTCCGGATCGTGACATTAGGTACGTGCAACATTATGAAGGTTCGGCACTTAGAGATGCAATATCAGAGCCGTTAAAGGACGGAGAGCCTCTAAACGTAATTGCTCACTCAATCGGAGGACGTGAAGCGATTAGAGCGGCAGACGATAACGGTGTCGCGATTACGAACTTAATGACAGTTGACCCAGTCGGGAGTACCGGGGCTAACAACGAAAAGGTTTTAGCAAATACGGGAACGTGGACGAATGTCGATGCGGAACCGCCGCAAATCTCACGTGATTTTAGCGACGGCGTTCGTGCATTTGGCGAACGTACTCTTGGCAAGACAGACACGACCGGGGCTAACACAATTGAAACAACTGCAAACCATGGCAACTTTGAAGGCATGATGCAAAGTCTTAAGCCGACAATTGACGAATCTTATGAAGAATAGAATATTTCCTTCTCTATTGACGCTTGGCGCGATCGCTAGCCTTTGCGCATGCCATTCGAAAATAGAAGTTGAAAGAGCTTTTGCATTTTCATCAGGCGAAGAAGAAACGGAAATTATTATTGATTTAGACGATAATGTATTGCGGGGTTTGTATACCGATAAAATCTATTACCATATCTACATTTTTGACTGTCAAGGCACAGGGACGCAATATCCAGCTCCCCCACTGATTGATGGGAAAATACCTCTCACTTTTGACCCCCCTCCGAAGAAGAACATCAAACTGAGCGCAACCATTCCGTCGCGTATTTTCCAGTCCTACAAGAGTGCTTGTGTAGAGCTTCGGGGATCAACCTATCTTGGTGAATCGACGGTCTCAAGCAATCGGTTGCGTGTCGATACAAGCAAATTGCGGGTTTCGAATTGAGTTTGGAGTACTAAGGAGCGACCCCGCCTACTCACCGGATCGCCTCTAGCAATTTGGGACGCCTTAGGGCGCACACCGTACACAGCGCCTGCTGTTGATGAAGGTGAGTTAGATCAGCGAGTAACGGCTAATTTTGGCGGTGCGCATCTTCTGTGCCGGTTGTGACCCGGTGTGGAATCTGCGGCACAGAGTGGTCCGGTGGCGTTCCAAGCCGTTGCGATTGCTGGCGAATATTGCGCACCTCGACTGTGCTACTTTGACCCCGATGATCACCGGTCGAAGGCGTCTTCAGCCCGCAAAGCTCTGCCATCCATCATAGGGTCCACCTGAACGAAGCACTGCGCCGCTGCACCACCCGCCGCTGTCCTACACTGCCTCCCGGCGCTACGAACGGGGGCATGGTCGCCCTTCATCCCGTCCCCAATCCACCCGCTGCGTGTAGGCTTTCGGGTGACACTTTCGTCCGCGAAAGGCGACACTTCGGGTGCGGCTATCGTGACACTTTGCCGCTCAAAGGTGACACTCCCGCCGATCCGGGTGACACTTCGCGCTCAAAGGTAACACTCTGCGCCCCCAAGGGTGACAGAACGCGGCTTTTTCCTCTGGACCGTGTTTCCACCTCTTCCGCCCTGTTGGCTTTGGCTGGTCAGTAAGGCGGAGGATGCGGAGGGCGACTCGGGAGGCAATACCGGGCACGGCCCGCGCTCTGGCAAAGCCGCGCCCGTCGCAACCGCACCTGCATCAGCATCCGCACGCTCTTCCTCCCCCGGGCCGTGCGCTACTCCCGCCGCAAAGAGGCGCCTGCGTAGGGATCATGATCAGCCGGAGGCAGCGGATCGCGCGGCGATGCTGCTTGCGCAGGCAGCGGCGGCTGCACCGGCGCGGCCCGGAACTCGCTGGTCCCTGCCACAAACCCCGAAGCTATCACCGGCGCACCCAGCAGCACGGCGCATCCCAGCACCACCCGCAGCCCATCGCGCACCGGCAAACGCCCGCCCAGCATCATCACCCCGATCAACGCCACCGAAATCACGCACAGCGCCAGCGCGACCTCGCCCAGGAGCAACCCCTCAATCCAGCGCACGGCATCTGTGGTGGCGCTTCCATCAGGTTCAAGCAGCGTTGACTGGATTGAGATTACCATGCGTAACCGCTTCCCTGCGCTTTCGGATCGGCTTTGAGTGTTCCTACCCTTCTCTCTTGCTTTTTTCTAATGATAATCCAGAGTTGCAGACTAGGGCTTCGCGAGATTCGATTTGTCTGAAGAATTGAAACGGGACACATTATTTGTGGCGCTGACGCGGCCGCAGATGTTTGCCGGTGTCACTCTTACGTTCTTCGTGATCAATGCGATCCTTTCGCTTGAGCTGTTCCTGATCTTTGGTGCGTGGTGGGTGCTGCTGATTGCGCTGGGAGTGCACGCGATCGGGATGATCGCCTGCCTTCATGAGCCGCGCATCTTCGATCTCTGGCTGACGCGGGTGCGCAACTGCCCGCGGGTAAAGAACCACAGGATCTGGAATTGCAATTCCTACCGCCCCTGACGCGTGATCCCAAGGTGATCGCCAATGAAGCGCCTGCTGGCGTTCACCTGCCCTATGCACGGCACATCGATGAGGTGACGGTGCAGACCCGCGACGGGCTGTTGATGCAGACGATCCGGCTTGGCGGCCTGCTGTTCGAGACCGCGGATACGGGCGAGCTCAATTACCGTTCGACGCTTCGCGATGCGATGCTGCGCTCCTTGGGTTCCTCGCGTTTTGCGATCTACCATCATGTCGTCCGCAGGCGAGCTGATGCTGCGCTTTCTCCGGTTACCGCTGATGACTTCTCGGCAAGGCTGGATGAGCGCTGGCAGGCGAAGCTTGAAGGCAGGCAGCTGTTCGTCAACGAGCTGTTCGTGACCATAATCCGCAGGCCGCTGCAGGGCAGGATCGGCATGGCCGATCGGCTGCGTGGCTGGTTTGCGAATACCTCAAGGCGCAACGCCAGTCTGATCGCTGCCGAGAAGCACGCGCTGGACCGTGCAAGGGAGGCTCTGGTCGCATCGCTTGGCGCCTATGACCCGCGCGTCCTCAGCCTCTATGATGCGCCAGGCGGCAGACGCTCGGAACCGCTCGAGTTCCTCTCCTGCCTGTTCAACGCCGACATGCGTCCCGTGGCGCTTCCGCATGGTGATCTGGGTCATTTCATACCGGCGCGGCGGGTGAGCTTTGGTCAGGACTGTGTCGAGCTGGGGCCGACAGGCGACCTGCCGCGCCGGTTCGTCGCATTGGTATCGGTCAAGGACTATCCGGGGGCTACCTTTCCCGGGATGTTCGACGAGCTCTACCGCCTGCCCTTCGAGCTCCATGTCACCCAGAGCTTCGCCTTCGTCGAGCGGGCAGCGGCGCTGGGCCGAATGAACCTTGCGCTGCGGCGGATGCAGGCGGTCGAGGACGAGGCGATCTCGCTGCGCGGAGAACTCGCCGAGGCGAAGGATGAAGTGGCTGCCGGGCGCGCCGGGTTCGGCGAGCATCACACCACGATCGCGGTCCATGCCGATGATCTGGCACGGCTTGAGGGGCAGGTCGCCGAGGTGATCGCGCTGCTGGCCGATCTGGGGATCAATGCGGTGCGCGAGGACATCGCGCTCGAGCCCGCTTTCTGGGCGCAGTTTCCGGGTAACTTCCGTTATATCGGCCGGCGGGGGCTTGTCTCGACCACCAATTTTGCAGGGCTTGCGAGCCTGCACAACTTCCCGGTCGGACGCGCGCAGGGCAATCACTGGGGCGAGGCGGTTACCCTGTTCGAGACCACGGCTGCCGGGCCCTATTTCTTCAATTTCCATCAGAGTGATCTTGGCAACTTCACCGTCATCGGCCCTTCGGGTTCGGGCAAGACCGTGGTGCTCAATTTCCTGCTGGCGCAGGCTCGCCGCTTTGCCCCACGCATCATCTTCTTCGACAAGGACCGCGGCGCCGAACTCTTCATTCGCGCGATCGGCGGGCGATATGACCGTCTTGATCCCGGCGCTCCTTCCGGCCTCAACCCGCTCCAGCTCGAGGATACGCCTGCAAACCGCCAGTTCCTGATCGACTGGGTTGCGCTCCTGGCAGGAGGTGCAAGCACCGCCGAGCTTGATCAGGTTCGCGATGCGCTGGACACCAGCTTTGCCCAGCCCCGGCATCGCCGTCGCCTGCGCCATCTGGTCGAGCTGTTTCGCGGCTCGGCGCGGCCCGAGCCGGACGATCTCTATGCCCGCCTGCGGCCCTAGTGGGGTGAGGGCGAGCGCGCATGGCTGTTCGACAATGAACGCGATCTCACCGATCCTGGTGCCGATACGGTCGGGTTCGACATGACCGCAATCCTCGATGATCCGGTGGCCCGCACCCCTGCCATGTTCTATTTCTTCCAGCGGGTCGAGGAGCGGCTCGACGGGTCCCCGTCGATCATCGTCATCGATGAGGGCTGGAAGGCGCTTGATGACGATGTCTTTGTGCGCCGCATAAAGGACTGGGAGAAGACCATCCGCAAGAGGAACGGCGTGGTCGGCTTTGCGACCCAGAGCGCGTCCGATGCACTCGAGAGCAAGATTGCAAGCGCAATCATCGAGCAGGCCGCCACCCAGATATTCATGATCAACCCCAGAGCGCGCGCCGAGGACTATATCAATGGCTTCGGGCTCAGCCGCCACGAGTTCGATCTCATCCGCACGCTGCCTGACAGCTCGCACTGTTTCCTGATCAAGCATGGCCGCGACAGCGTGGTTGCGAGACTGGACCTGTCCGGTGAAAGCGAGCTGCTCACCATTCTCTCGGGCCGCGAGAGCACGGTGCGGTTGTTTGACAGGCTGGTCACCCAGACCGGACCTGATCCTGCCAACTGGCTCCACCGCCTCATCGAGGAGGCGGCGTGATGGCGTGCCCGGCGATCATGACCGGTGAGCAGTTCCTGTCGCGCAGTCTCGCACATATCGACTGTCAGGCGCAGATCATCGGCAGCTATGGCTACCAGGCGCTGGGCGAGCCCGGGTCACCGGCCTCGCTGCTTGTTGCAGGCCTGCTGACCCTGTTCATCGCCTTCTTCGGCATAAGGCTGATGTTCGGCCCGGGACCGGGCCCGCGCGATGCGGTGTTTGATGTCATAAAGATCGGGATCGTGCTGACGCTCGCCTTTTCCTGGCCTGGTTTTCGCACGGTGGTCTATGATACAACGCTCAAGGGGCCCGCTGAGATTGCGAACGCGATCCAGACAGGCAGCGGCAATGGAAGCTCTGCCGGCTTTGCCGAGCGGTTGCAGCAGGCTGACAATGCGCTCGTCTCGCTCACTGCCATCGGTTCGGGACGCAATGCCGCAGCCCTGATCGAGGGTGAGGGTGCTGGCAGCAGCTTTCGTTCAGCAGCGATCGAGGATGACACAGGTTTCGGGACTGCGCGCGTGCTCTGGCTGTCCGGGATTATCGGCACGCTTGGCCTATTGAGGATCGGGGCAGGTCTGCTGCTCGCGCTTGCGCCCGTAGTGGCAGGCCTGTGGTTCTTTACCCAGTCGCGCGGCATCTTTGCTGGCTGGCTGAAGGGCCTTGTGTTCACCTTTGCAGGATCGATCGGGGCAACGATCGTGCTGGCGGTCGAGCTTGCGATCCTTGAACCCTTGCTGGCTGATGCACTGCAGGTGAGGGGCCTTGGCTATGCGGCCCCTGCTGCCCCCACCGAACTGCTTGCGATCACGCTGGCCTTCACAATCGTGCAACTCGCCATGCTGTGGCTGATGGCCCGGATCGTCTTTTATCGCGGTTGGCTGACCTTGCCCGAGCTGCCTGCAGAGTGGCGGCCATGGAATACCGTTCAGCTACGCGAGGACTATCGGCAGCCGACAGTCGAGGCGCAGATCCTGCGTGCCGAACGGATCAGCAGCGCCGTCGAGAGCAGCCTGCGCCGCGAGCGGCTGATCACCAGCGGAAGGATCACCCGCACCGGTGATACCGGCGGGGGCTCTGGCCAGCCCGGGGAGTCGGCACATTCATCCGGTCCGCGCCTTGGCAGTTCCTATCGCCGCGCAGGGCTCAGGGCCTCGCGCTCTGCCCGCATGCGGGAGAGCCGCTCATGAATGCCAAGCCCGATATCGATCTGGCTGATGCTTCTGACGATGATTTTCGCGATCTGCCGGTCGCCGCGAGCTGGGCGACAAGCGTGACAGAGGACCTCGAACGCTCGAACCGGCGCGCATGGCTGGTTGCCATCATCGCCGCGATCATCGCGCTGCTGGAAGCGCTGGCGCTGGTGTTTCTCGTGCCGCTCAAAACCGTTGAACCCTACACGCTGCTGGTCGACCGCCAGACCGGCAATGTCGAGACGCTCGCACCGCTTGATGCGCAGGTTATTGCGCCCGATGCCGCGCTCACCCGTTCGCTGCTGGTCCAGTATGTGATCGCGCGTGAGAGTTTCACCATGGATACGCTGCAGGATGACTATCGCCGGGTCTCGTTGTGGTCCGATGGACCGACAGGCGAGCGCTACCGACGGGAGATGGATGCAGGCAGTCCTTCCTCGCCGCTTGCCTTCATGCCGCGCGGCGGCGTCATACGCACTGAGGTAAGGAGCGTCTCAGGCCTCGCTGAGGGGCGTTCGATGGTGCGTTTTACCACCGTTCAGATCGACAGGAACGGGCGCGCGCAGCCTGAGCAGTACTGGGTTGCGATCATCAGCTACACCTTCTCGGGCGCTGCGATGAGCGAGGCTGACCGTTATGTGAACCCGCTGGGGTTCCAGGTGACCGGCTACCGCCGTGACGCCGAGACCCTGCCAGAGGAGGGGATCGTCAACGGTGTCAGGCTTCCCTCGCAGGACGAGGGTGGGGGGCAGCCATGAGAATGTGCGCGGTCCTGGGCCTTGCACTTGCATTCTCGTTGCCGGTCTCGGCGCAGGTGTTCCCGACCCCGGGTTCCGAGACCCCAAGGATCCAGAGCGTGCAATGGCAGGAAGGCGGGGCGATCGTGCTCACTGCCATGCCGCAGACCACGCTCACCGTCATGCTTGAACCGGGTGAGACCATCCGCCGCGCGACACTCAGCGGAAGCCGGGCATGGGATGTTGCGGTCTCGGCCGAGGCAGATAGCTTTCAGGTAACCCCCGAGGCAGGGGCCGCGCCAGCCAGCCTTCTCGTTGAAACCGGCAGGCGAACCTATGAGTTCAGCCTCGAGACCGGACAGGGTCTGATGGCAGCCTATCTTGTCCGCCTCGAATACGGCCCCTCGATCGTGGAGGCTGAGGAGAGCGAGGACGCCGAGGCTGTCACCGGGCTCGCCTGGTCCTACCGCCTGCGCGGAGACCGCGAGGTGAGACCCTTGTCGGTGCGCGACAATGGCGAGAAGACCGTGATCACCTATGCCCCGGGGCAGGCGCTGCCGGCGGTCTTCGCGATCGGTCCGACGGGAGATGAGGAGGTGGTTGATGGCTACATGCGCGGCGATACCTTCGTCATCGACCGGGTTCATGAGGAACTGGTGTTCCGGATCGACCGCGAGAAGGCTACTGCAAGGCGCGGCCGGCGCGAGGAGGGCGCACAATGAGCACGGACGCTGCCAGCAACAGCCTTGCCGGTGATATCCGCCCGGTCATTGCCACCGGAGCGCGTGGAGAGTGGGGCGTCTGGGTGTTTGGCATCGTGCTGCTTCTGGGTGGGTTCATGCTCTACAGCGCACTGAGCGCATCGGAAGAGAGTGCCGAGGTGCCGGCGGTGTTCGCGCCGCAGGATGATGGCCGCGCGCTCATTGCCTCGCCGCCCGCTCTGCGCATGCCGGAGCGCTTCAGCAATACCTCAGGCGCCGATGAGGAATCCGAGCCACAGGCTCCCGCAGCTCCCGCGGCTGCACCCCAGCGGCTTGCGCCCGCGCTGCTTCAGCCGATAGCCCCGGCCTTTGCGCAGCTCCCTCCGGTACCCCGTCTCGCTGATCCGGCTTCGCGGCAACTGACGGCAGCGCCAGAGGACGCCGCGCCGCGGGTCGTGTTCGATGCCAGTGCCACTTCCGGTGCAAGAGCGCCTGCGGCTGCATCGGGCGCAGCGCGGGGCGAAAGCCCGGAGCGGGTGCTTGCCTCTCGCCTTGCCAATCCCTCGCGCACCATCCCGCAGGGCACCGTCATCCAGGCCGTGCTTGAGACCGCGCTCGATTCCACGCGGGCAGGCGGCGTGCGCGCGCTGGTCCAGCGCGATGTATCCAGCTTTGACGGGACGCGGGTGCTGATCCCGCGCGGAAGCCGTCTCTACGGTGAATATGAGGCCAACCTCCAGGCCGGGCAGAACCGCGCGCTGGTCCAGTGGACCCGGCTGATCCGCCCGGACGGAGTGACCATCGCGCTCGATTCCCCGTCCTCCGATCCGCTGGGCCGCGCCGGGATCCGCGGGCGGGTCGATACCAAGTTCCTGCAGCGCTTTGGCGGAGCCCTCCTGCAATCGGTGCTCGATATCGGGGTGGGCGTTGCCGTCAACGAGGCCAGCAACGGAGTGATCGTCGCGCTGCCCGGCAGCACCCAGAATGTGCAGGTGCGCCAGCCTGACGCCGTCCAGCCCACCCTCAAGGTCCGCCATGGCACCAGCGTCTCGGTATTTGTGGCACGCGATCTCGACTTCTCGAGTGTGGATCGTTGAGGTGATGCTGTGACCACCACTCAAGCCGGATACTACCTCGACAGCTTCCTTGCACCGCTCGCCCCCGTGCTGGGGCGCAAGGATGTCACCGACATCTGGATCAACCGCCCCGGCGAGGTCTGGACCGAGAGTACAGGCGGCGGGATCGAGCGGATCGAGGAACCCGGACTTGACCTCAAGCTGCTCGAACGGCTTGCCCGGCAGATCGCGGCCTATTCCTCGCAAGGGATCAGCCGCGCACAGCCGCTGCTTGCCGCCACCCTGCCCGATGGCTCGCGCGTACAGATCGCCGCGCCGCCCGCCACCCGCGAAGGCTATGCCTTTGCCTTGCGCAAGCATGTATCGGCAGATCTCTCGCTCGCGGACTGGGAGGATGCAGGCGCGTTTGATGAGGCGGCCGCAGGCGAGGTGCAGATCACGACCGAGCGACAGTTCCGCGCGCTCGCAGGGCGCGAGGCGGCGGCCGTGCTGCGTGAGGCCGTGATCGCACGGCGCAACATCCTCATCTCGGGCGGCACCTCGACGGGCAAGACCACTTTCCTCAACGCGCTGCTTGCCGAGGTGCCGCAGGGTGAGCGGCTTGTCCTGATCGAGGATACCGTCGAGCTCCACCTCGCCCATCCCAATGCCGTGGGCCTGCTCGCTGCGCGCGGGGAGCTGAGCGAGGCGCGCATCACGGCTGAGGACCTGCTGATCGCAGCGCTGCGCATGCGACCTGACCGCATCATCCTTGGCGAATTGCGCGGGGTAGAGGCGTTCACCTTCCTGCGCGCGGTCAACACCGGGCATCCCGGATCGATGACCACCATCCACGCCGACACGCCCGCGAGAGCCATCGAGCAGCTTGCTCTGCTGGTGCTGCAAGCGGGATCGAAGCTCAGTCGCGATGATGTGCGGCACTATGTGCGCGAGAGCGTCGACGTATTCGTGCAGCTTGAACGCCGCAGCGGCACCCGCCGGGTGAGCCAGGTGCTGGTGGCGGGGTAAAGGGGAGTCGTCGGCAATATGCGCGGCAGTCTGTTCGAGACGCAAGCGGAGTCCGGGATTGGCACGTCAATCGATTGGGTGGAAGCGCTGGTGCTTGGCGAAATCGCGACCGCGCTGGCGATTGTGGCGGTGGCGATAGCCGGGTTCATGATGCTGACTGGACGCGTTCGGATGGCCGGAAGTTTTCGGGTAATTCTGGGCTGCTTTGTGCTGTTCGGGGCTTCCACGATTGCCGCGGCGCTGATGGATAGCGCTGGCGAACTCAGGCAGCCTGTGCAAGTTGCGTTCGACCGCGCGAAAACGCAGCCTCGAGAGGAGTTGCCGCCGTCGGAAGATAGTCCGTATTCGCGAGCTTCTGTGAACCGCGGCGAGTAGACTGCACAAAGTCCAGCGCCGCAGCCAGCTGATCGCGCTGGCCAACGGATCGGCGCAACGCCGCTCCACTCACTGGCGGCTCACTTTCGCCCAAAACGATTTGCCACACTACTTCAACGAGATGCAACGGCGATATCGCCAGCGTGGTCGGGATCGATGCGCAGCGGGGCGGCATCACGATCGAGCGCGAGAATGGCAAGCACGAAGCCGTCGACCTCTCACGCCTCGCCGATCGGCAAATCCGGCCCGGATGGGTCCGCACCATCCATTCAGCCCAGGGCGCTACCGCCGATCGGGTCATGGCGCACCTGGAGAGCTTCCGCGCCAACACCGTCGATGCGCCTGCGGTCTATGTCGCCATCAGCAGGGCCAAGGACGTGGTCGCGCTCTACACCGATAGCCGCGCCAGGCTCACCGAAGCGCTAAGCCTACGTGACGGCGCGCAGATCGGAGCCATCGATGAGGCAAGGCGTGAGGTGGAGGTAGCGGTGGGATAGCCGCGGCGCCGCGGCTAGTGTGTGCCCTAACGCTTCCCTCATCGCGCGATGGCGGTCCAGTGATGAAGTCGAGGTCAACGGGACGATCGAAAAAGGCGTCAGACCAGACGCTAGCGATCTCAAGCAATTTTCCGCGCGATTACATTTGCCCAGTCTCGGATGCTCATCCGTCTCACATAATCGGAGTTCTGTGTTTTAACTCCGTATCGTTTGCAAAGCAGATAATCGATTTCGGTGACGTCGTCTCCAATGAGTCCGATGTCCTCGACAACCGGCTTGTCAATATCGACCGCGTCGGGTTCCATAGCCTTGCATCCGGCAACCTCCGCGCGGATGAACTCGACAATTTCGTCGCTTTCTTGCATCTAGTCGCCGCTCTTCTGATAAGTGCAGTATCCGATGTTGCCTGCATCCCAGAGAAGCAGGGCGGTCCCCGTAACCGCATTCGCGCGACCGACCGCACTAGCGACCTTGCCGCCAAAAATCCCATAGACGACCCGTGCAAGGCCAGCACGAACATCGCCTTGAGTCAGGTCTTGAACCAGCTGCCCTCCCGCTTCAGTGATGCCGCTCAACTCGGTAAAGACGGCTGCCCCTCCTGCGACCGGCGGGTAGACCAATCCCGCAACGGTAGCCGCTACGCCTGCATCCGAGCCGTAGCCTCCTATTGTTTCGACTGCTTGACCCACTCCGCAAATATCCTTGCGGATTTGATCCGCAACCCTTTGCGGCTTCTATTCGACTTCAGAATATTCCGAAACAAGGTTGCCTCGTCGATCATAACAATAAATTGGGCTAGTGCCGAAAGCACCCGGCTCTAGCGCGAGAACAACACACACCTCGTCGCCCTTAGACGCAGAAAACGCTCTGCGCCCAACGAGCGCACGCTCCATATTTACGTTATTCTTCGTTGCCCACCTTGACAGCGCATCGGCCTCTATTGAACTCAAATCGTCAATCTGACTTGCCTGAAAATCGAGCGCCAAACCGAGTCGGGCGTTGCATTGACTCAATAAGGAAGATTGCCAAAAAAATATTGCGGCTAAGACGATAAGAAGAACTCCGCTTAACATCCACGGCAAGCGTCTTGGCAACGTGCGCATCATTGATTTCCTCGTGTGCATGTAATGCGGCCATTGGGCTGTATGGCCGCGACTGTCAGGCCTAATATTCCCGCGTTCCTGAAGTCTCCATCTTCAGGTTGGTTTCCTACACCCCGATTAAGGTGAGAGTGGATAAAGAGGTCGGGCGCTTCGGTGGTCCACCCTTCGCCGAAGTAATTCGCGCTGACGTCTCTGGCCCTGATTACACCGGGACCCTCTCCAGGTGATGAGAAAGGCGTCCCAACGTATCTGGTGTAAAGGCGTAACAATTTTCCTGGAGCAGAGTAGAAGCCAAACTCCCTGTTATCATTACTGGCCTGCAATGTAATAAGGTTCAGGGCTTGAGCTTGCACCCGTGGATCAGCAAGCGCCGGAATGCCACTGCAACTTTCGTCTAAGATTACCCTTTGCGGCCTTCCAGGTGAGCCACCTCTCCGTCTGCTCTGCGAATTCGAGGATGCACCGCCAGCGAGCGCGAGGATCTCTGAAAGACCGCCGAGTGGATCGTATAGGACGGCAGCGCCACCACCATTTTGTTGCAGCATACGCCAAGCCCACTGTCTGTCCGCACGTGCCGCTTCCACCCGAATACATCCTGGTTCTCCTGGTTGGCAATCAGGAAGTTCTTCTTGGAGCCCCATCGGATCCACAAAGTTCGCAGGATTATTCCTAACGTAGGCATACATATTGAGCCCATCGCCATACCCGATCGGGTCGGTCTGCATGAACCGCCCGAGCCCCGGTGAGTATGCACGCGCCTTGTAGTGATACAAGCCGATTTCGGGAATAAAGATCTGCCCGGTGTAGCGGAACCTGCCGCTGTTCTGCGCCCCGCCCGCAGAGCCGGGCATGCCGAACTCGTCATAGGCATTGATTGTCTCCACCCCGCCGCTCCGGTTGAAGCTGGCCACAATCGACCCAAGCCTGTCGGCGTAGAGATACTCGGCGGCAGTGTGATCGGCATTGGAGCCCGGATAGGCAATCGCCGGATCATCGCCGCCTGACACACCGTGGACATAGCGGTCAAGCATGGTGCCAGCGCTGTTGTATTCCGCGATCAGATCGTTCCCGTCATACAGCAGCCGCTCGATCGTACCGCTGCTGAAGTCATAGATCTGGTAAAGCCTGCCGAGCGGGTCATATTGCAGGGTGGTTGTTCCTGATCCCTGGACCACCGAGAGCTGGTTCCGGGTGTTGTAGGTATAGGTCGTCACCCCGTCCGAGGTAAGGTTGCTGTTTGCGTCATAGGTGAATGCGGTGCTGTCGACGCTGGCATAGCGGTTGAGGCCGTCGGGCGTGTAATCGACATCCGTGCTGGCCGCAGGCTGGTTGTCCCACACATAGAGCTGGTTGCTGACCTGCTCGCTCGTCGCCTGTGCGGCTGCATTCAGCGTATACTGGCGGGTAACATCATAGCTGCTGCTGGGGTGGTCGGTGAACGTGCTGAGATACCGACCCGCCGCATCGTAGGTATAGGTCTCATCAGGAGCGCTGCTGGCGCGAGCCGTGCTTGCCAGGCGGCCGCTGTTGCTGAACGCGTTGGTGACAAGGGTGATGTTGCTGTCATCCCTGATCGAGGTGTTTCTGCCGAGAGTGTCGTAAAGATAGGTCCAGTAAGCACCGTCAGGATGGGTAACCCTCGTTCGCCGTCCCGCGCTGTCATAGAGATAGGACAAGGTCCGCGTGGCACCGCCCATGATCTGGGAGGTCGATGCAGGGCGCCCATGGGCATCGAGACTGAACGTGACCCGATCCCCGGAAGTCCCGAAGTTTCCATTGTCAAACCGCGCCTCGACAAGGCCACCGAGCAGGTCATAATCGTAGTAGACGTCGCGAGTGTAGGTTGAAGCAAGCCCGGAACGGGTCGGGACGTCCATATGCGTCAGACGATTGAGCTTGTCATAGGTGAAGCTGAAGGTCTCACCAGCCCGGGTGCGCTGTGTCAGGACATTGCCGGCATCGTCGAAGGTCAGTTCCACGCGGTCCGAGGATAGCGAGACACCGGGGGTCGTCGGGCTCGGGAAATGGGTCTTCCACTGACGGTCATGCCCATCGTAGAAATAGGTCGTGCGGTTGTCCTCGGCATCCTCGACCCAGGCAAGCGTACCATTGGGGTTGTAGGACATCTCTGCGCTGACCTGCTCGATGCTGGTGTCGACAGCCGATCTGACCTGCGTTACGCGGTCAGCCGCATCATAGATGCGGCGAGTGATCCGGTCCTCGAAACCCGAGGTCGCGGTCATGGCATCGCACGCGCTGGCAGGCAGTATCGTCGAGGTGCTGGTGACGTTCATGCGCAGCGCTGTGCAGTCTGGACGACCCGCATTGTCATACCCATATTGCACCAGCGAATAGCGGGTATTTCCATCGACTGAAATCTGGGAGGCCGTCTCAGGCCGGCCAAAGGCATCGAAGGTGTTCTCGACGACCGTATCGACCGTCATCGCCGCCAGATTCGCTTCTGTGGGTCCTGTTGTATAGCCGTTTTCGGTGAGGGTTATCTGGCCGTCCTTGTTGTAGGTCAGCCGTGTTGCAAGCCGTTGCAGCGCGCCTGCCCCGTCCGGATCGGGCGATATCATCCCGACGATCTGACCAGCGGCATCATAGTGATAGGTGGTGGTGTCACCGGTGCCACCAAGCGGGCCATCAACAGTCGCGACGTTTCCGAGTTCATTATAGGTGAACTGGGTGGTCATGACATGTGTGGAGTTTCCTGCCTGGCGCCGTGCCTGACGCACCTGGAGATTGTGTGCTCCGGTGTTGGTGTAGTAGAAAAGCGTCTTGAATTCGTTGGCATTGCCAGTGCAGGCGTTGGCGATGCGGCATTGTGTTGTCCCGGTCGGCACGCGGATGTAGTCACCATCGACCAGAACCCCTGAGGGATTGTAGAACTTGGCCCGATAATTCGCGTAGGTAATGTCGGTTCTTGGTCTGGGGTCGCCCGGATTGGGGGCGGGAGCCTCGACGCGGGTAAGTACACCGTATGTCGCATCCCAGGTGTAGTTGGTGACATTCCCGTTCGGGTCGGTCGTGCTGGTGGGCAGGTTGCAGGTTACAGGATTGGAGCAATTCGCCGGATAGGCCGTGCTCGTGACGATATTGTTGGCCGCAACGTTCGACTTGTCGATCAGCGTAGTCTGCGTCAGGTTTCCGCGGGAGTCATAGGTATACTCTACCCGGTTGCCCTCAGGAGCCTGAACTGCCTCAAGCCTGCCACTCGTGTCATACTCAAACAGGGTAACTTCGTTATACGCATTGTTAACGTAAGTGACGTTCTGCTGGTTCATATCGGTCGCTGTGGCACGAAATCTGCCCAAAGAATCGTTCGAATTCGATGTGAGATGTCCAGCGAGAACATCCCATGTGTAAGTACGGGTATAAGTGCCCTGATGGACTACTGAGGACACTCGGTCGTCAGTGCCGTAGTTGTACACCACGCTGTAGTCGTTGGATGCCGCGGTATCCTCGGGACGCTTGATCCCCGTAAGGCGATCCGAGGAGTCAAACCGGAACACAGTCTGGCGTGCGAGAACGTCTGTGACGATCTCGGTCTGCTGTCCTCCACTATCGATTGCGGGGACGAACCCCAGAGATGGCCAATCCTCGGAGAAACTGCACTCGGCAATCTGGACCGGATTGCAGTCGTCAACTGCATTGTTGATCGCAGTCACCTTGGTGAAGCGATACCAGTCGTCCACCGTGGATGCACTCGGCGATGTGGCTTGTGCGTATCGGTACCGAAGCTGATATCCCAGACTGTTGGTTACAGACTGCAGACGGACCACGTGAATGGTGTTCGAAAAGAGCGTGTATGAGTCATTGACGTAATGGAGTGTCGTCTTGTGGCCATCAGGACGGGTGATTGTTTCTGCGAGCGCATCAACGGCCCCGTAATAGCTTTCGCCATTGGCTACGTAGGACTCCCTGAATTCAATTTCGGTGCCGTCGCGCATGGTCAGGATGTGCGTTCCGGTCGTAAAATTGGTGGCGATTGTTTCGCCAGTGCCCTGTGCGGAGACATAGGTCCCGCCGACCAGATTGAAGGTCATACGGCTGCCACCAATGTTGACCGCAGCCGTCGGAGCACCTGAAGTGATTTCGGCAGAAATCATGTAGTTGTGACGCCACCCGTTGGCTACACGGGTTCTGACATGAGCCAGACCGTTCGCGCCGCCAATCGAGACGCTCGACGCAGGGATCACCACTTGGCCGGTGCTCATGTCGACACCGTGCTCATCAACCGGCGAGCGGATGCCCGGATCATCAATTGTTATGCTTTGCGCAGCGACCGGAGTTGCCACAAGCATTGCCGGGGCAACTGCTGCTGCGGTAGAAAGAAAAAGATGCCTGGACTTCATGGCGGACCTCTGACTGAAAAACTCTTGCCTGACCTGTCGAACTGCCGCGTCGGGTTATTCCCTCAACGGTTCCCTGTCGGTCTCGCGCCGCCACTCACCGGCAAGGAGCTCCGCGTTTGCGCATAGCGCTGCCGGTCGCTCGCCAAGGGCGCGTTCAAGCTGGTTCTGCACGGCCTCGTTGCCTGTCGCCGCAAGGGTGCACATCCTGTTGCGGAACCGCATGATCTGGCCTCGATTGCTCAGCCCGGCGCCCTCGCAATCGACCTGCTCAAAACCCTTGGCCTCGAGGCCGCGAACCGAGCGCGGCATCACTACGATCCGGGAGGTCGTTCCCTGTGGGCCTTGTGCTGCCAACCCATCATTATCTGCTGACCGGGCGAGGCATACTGGCTGTACTTCGGCCTTCCCTCGAGCTTCGTCCTGACTACCGGATTGTGCCCACGTTGCAGCTGGCGCCAAGAGCACCGCGCACATGAATGCGGAACTGATCTTCGTTGTATGAAAGGTCTTCATTTGTGCTCCTCGAGAAGGACGCAGGTTGTCGGGATGTTCGCCGGCGCTGCTCACTAGAGTGGGGGTGGCCCGCCCCCGCCGCCGCACATCGCTGTCGAGACAGTCAGTAATGCCGCGTCTGTTGCTCCTGAAGGATCGCTCAGCACGTAAGTGAACGAGGAGATGTCGAACGCTGGGCCGAAATAGACTTCGACTATTGATCCGCTGAACACGGTAGCTGTCCCACCGCCCGAATTCTTGACCACCGAAACAACGGTCAGGGGGGTGTCGCCATCCGGGTCGCTGTCGTTCGCAGTAACGTTCACGAATTGCGATGCGTAGCAGGTCCCGCTGACAGAATCGTTCACTGCATTCGGAGGATTATTTGAAGGCGGCGGCGGAGGAGGAGGCGGCGGCGGAGGCGGAGGTGGAGGCGGGGGAGGAGGCGGAGGCGATCCACTTGAACAGGCTGGGACTGACCCATCGTTCCGGGTCATCATCCCGGTTCGGTTACCCATAGCATCATAGCAGACAGTCCGGGTGTCCCCATTATTGGCACCGCCACTGACCTCGGTAGTGATCAGTCTTCCAAGGGCATCATAATCAAATACCTCGGTTTCTGATTGTGCCTGAACAGCAGAATGCAGAGACAGAGCAAGCGTGCCCAGACTGATCGAATGAAAAAGCCGGTTGCGATACAAGACCTGTTCCCTTCAGCACTGTTTCGACAAAAAGTGACAAGGCTTTTTGACCTAATCGTTCTCAACTAATAGGGATTTTTCTGAGATCGATTGTCAAGCGAGTGAATTGGAGGTCTATCTATTTCGAACCAACGGGTCCCGGTTTTCTGCGGTATCGGGCAAGTTGCCCTACAGAAAAAATGAAGGTGCGCCTGAACGCAGATTTGAGCGGATCTGCACCACCGGACGCACCAACATCTTGGGCAAATCGGACAAATATCCCGAATCACCAAAATCTCTCGGCTGCGATTCGCCCGCGCTACCCGCTCCGCAATCGCGGCAGCACAGGCTCGCCGCCGGTATCCTCGCAGACGCGCTCGAAGTGCTTGAGCGAACGGTAGCCAAGCAGACGGAGCGCAGGCCCGAACAACATGTTCGCGCTGCGATACTGCTGTTTGGAGCGCATTGTCGGGGCTTCAAATGTCCGCTCAAACCAATCGCGTTCGCCAGACACGATGGCCTCGAGGCGCGGCAGCCGCATCATCATCAGTGGGCCGCTCGCCGCGTTCAGGTCATGCGACACTTGCCAGCGCGCCGGCAGATCGCGGTCGATGAGTGCCATCAGGCCGAGCCAAAGCTTCCACACCAGCGCAGGAGCGTCGGTGCTGATGGCAAGCGCCATCTCGGCGATGAAATAGTCTCGGATGCGTCGCAGTTCTTCCCATCGGGGCACGTCTTCAGCATCCAGCGGGCCGCGCACAATGTATCGCTTGCCGTCCTTGCTGAGGATGATGTCGTCAGGGTGCGGCCAGGGTTCATCAGGCTCCTCACGTCCCTGCGCGAGGGCCGCTTTCCATTTGCGGGCCTGCTCCTGCCGGAGGCTCCGCAAGAAGCGGAAAATCCGCATCTCCTCCTCAGCTTTCTCCCTGGCAGAAGAGGCTTCAATCTCAGCCATGGCTCGCTCCCTTGCCTCCATCCGAGCCTCGCTCCTTTCGACATCACGATGGATCTCGCGCAGTGCATGCGGGTTTCCTTCGGCCGCCAGCTTGATCTGCTTGTGACGAAGGATCTCAAGCATGGTCATTTCGATCTTCTGCCCACCCTCAATGACCACGTGGCGCCTGCTCAGAAGCTTGCGAAGAACTGCGTCGGATTCGCGCTCGGGATCGGGCATCCGATCCTGTTCCACCGTTTTTCTCTTTGGACGTCCTCCGGGATTTCCCGACTGACCCTTGCGGAACTGCCCATGCCGGGGCGGGCGCTTGTAACCAGTGCGCTCGTCATCAGCACGATCAGCCATGAGCCTGCTCCTCCTCGAGAACCGCAAAAGCCTTGCCGCTGGTCATGTTGGTGGCACTGCGTCCGGTGTATGCCTCCCACCGGCGGACGATGGTGTCGCAATAGAGTGGATCGTATTCGACAAGGCGTGCCCTGCGTCCGGTTTTCTGCGCCGCAATCAGTGTCGAACCCGAGCCCCCGAAACAATCGAGCACGATCTCGCCGCGGCGCGAGCAGTCGAGGATCGCATCGGCCACCAGCGCAACCGGCTTGACCGTGGGGTGCATCGCCAGTTCCTCTGCCCGGGTGCCGCTGATCGATGAGATCCCCGCGTGGTCCCAGACGTTGGTGCGGTAGCGCCCCGTGTCACCGAGCCCGAAGGTGTTGGTGTGTTCTGCGGTGCCATGCTTGAACACGAAGATCAGCTCGTGCTTCGAGCGATAGAAGGTGCCCATGCCGCCATTGGTCTTGTTCCAGACCACAAGGTTCCTGAGATCGGTGAATACCTTGTCTCCTGCGACAAGCAGCTCGCGCATGTGGCGCCAGTCCATGCAGACAAAGGCAATCGCCCCGTTACGCATGACGCTGGCGGCATTGCCAAGTGTCACTTCGAGGAAGCGTGTGAACTCGTCCTCGCTCATCTCGCCGCTGGCAAAGGCAAACTCGCGGTGCCTGATCCCGCCCTTGCCACACACATGTCCATCGATTTTCACATTATAGGGCGGGTCGGTGAACACCAGATCGGCGCTTGCCCCGTCCATCAACGCCCCGATATCGGCCGGATCACGCGCATCGCCGCAGATCAGCCGATGCTCTCCCAGCAGCCAGATGTCGCCGCGCTGCGATACCGGTATTGCTGCAGGCTCGGGGATCCGGTCCTCGGCTGCATCGCGCGCGTCCAGCCTTGCCTCGCGCGCAGCTTCAAGTGTCAGGTCGATCTCGGCAAGGCTGAACCCGGTAAGCCCGATATCGAAATCAAGATCGATCAGCTCCTGCATCTCGATCGCAAGGATCTCGGGATCCCAGCCCGCATTGAGGGCAAGCTTGTTGTCCGCGAGCATATAGGCCCGTTGCTCTGCCGGGCTCATGTGCGAGAGTGTGATGGTGGGTACGCTGGTAAGGCCCAGCAGCCGTGCTGCCTCGACCCGGCCATGGCCGGCAATAATCAGGTTGTCGTCATCGACCAGCACCGGGTTCGTGAACCCGAACCGTTCGATGCTGTCGGCAATCTGCCTTATCTGCTTGCGGGAATGGGTGCGCGCGTTTCGCGGGGACGGGGTTAGCGTTGCTATCGGTTGTTGGGCAATCGCTTGCGCAAACCGGCTTCCGGTACTTTCCATGGGACTTCTCCATAGTTTGCAACTGATTTGTCGAAGTAAGTCTCAGTCACTGGTTCAGTCCTCTTTGTGGTGAGCTCCGAATATGCCGTTTACTCCCTTCCGATATCAGTCCCAGCGACCTTTTTTATGTGGACATCTGTGGAAATGTTCACCGTGCGTTCCCGGAATGCCGAGGAGTTGAATCCCGCGCGAGCAGGACATCAGCACGTCATTCGCTGCGCGAATTCCCTGTTATGGGCGAATGAATTCCCTGTTCTTAAGGGCAGGTCGCAATGCATGTGGGACGCGGCTTCCACCGTGTTTTCAGGTGGATGTGCGCACAAACGGCCCTTCAGGGGACCCAATTCCGTCAGAATATTCACGAAAAACAGGGAATTCAGAGAAAAACAGGGAAGAGCAGGGTTCGCTTCAGACTGTGTCGCGCACCAAACAGTCCTGAGTGATCTGCAAAGATACGCAAGGCCGCGAAACTGGAGCCACGAGTGGCGCGGTTCCGCGGCCTTCTCTCTTTGTGTCGTAAGGAAGTGCAGGCAGAGACTGGCCTTTCTCGAACAGCCTCGGCGCAGATTTCGCCAGCCGTCTCAGGTCGGAAAATTCTGACTGCAGGTGGAGATGTTCAGGAGAAGCCGAGCTCGTGCCGCTGTTCGGCCCAAGCCAGCGGGATCGGCGTGGCCATCAGCCGCGCGGCGGTGATATGTTCGGGCTGATTGCCCTCGACAATTGCGGTGATGATGTCGGGTGCGAGACGCGAGAGGGCAACGAGCTTGCCGAGCCGAGTCCTGCACCTTCCATGGTCGCGCGCAATACTGGCAATCGACTTCTGGTTCGAGAAGGTCACTGCTGGTCTTTCGGAGGAGCAGAAAGGCGATCTGAAGAAGAAATTCGGCACCAAGGGAGCGATTTATGGCTCCGACGACCGAATTGCGCTTATCGCGCTCGACATCGCCACGCACTTCACGGAGAATTTCAAGGATCTGGACTTGGGCCTGAAAGGGCAACTGGCGACGGACTCGAAGCGCTCGGCCATTCGTTACAAGAAGGCGCTCGATGCAACTGGGCTAGTTTCAAGCGCGGTCGTGATTTCGCCGCCCGACACGCGCGAAGGCCATTCGGAGGTCGATGAGGCCGAGCTTCCCGAAGTCCAACAGTGGTGGAAGGACAACGTCAAAGGCGATGCGGAAGACTATGAGCGGCAGGTCATCGAAGACTTTTCGACAGAAGGCCGTCCGGACATTCTGATCGTCGTCGACAAGCTCCTCACTGGGTTTGACGAGCCGCGCAACGCTGTCCTCTATATCGACAAGAAGCTTGAGCAGCATAACTTGATCCAGGCGATAGCGCGCGTGAACCGCCTGCATGAGAAGAAGCCCTATGGGCTGCTCATCGACTACCGGGGAATCCTCAAGGAACTCGACACCGCACTTACCGAGTATCAGGACCTGGCTGAGCGTACGCAGGGCGGCTTCGACATCGATGACATCGACAAGCTCTATGCCGATGTCTGCACCGAGTATAAGCGGCTGCCGCTGCTCCATTCGGAGCTTTGGGGCTTGTTCAACTCAGTCAAGAACAAGGCCGATATCGAGCAATATCGTCAATTGCTTGTACCGCACACGAACGAATCCGACGATGGTACGGTGATCGACGAAAACCAGAAACTGAGGGAAGATTTCTACGAGGCGCTGACAGAATTTGGACTTTGTCTCAAGATCGCCTTGGGCTCACGCTCATTCTATGACGATCCATCGATCACCGAGGAGCAAGTCGCAACGTACAAGCGCGACCTGAAGTTCTTCACTAACCTGCGCAAGATTGTGCGCCAGGACGCCCAAGAAGCAGTCGATTACAGCGCTTATGAGGACCAAATCAGGCGGCTCGTCGACAAGTATGTCGTTGGCGAGGACGTCGACAATGCGGATGGCGTTTTGATCGTCAATGAGCTCGGGAAGCACCAGAACCCCGAAGAGTGGACGCCGGAAAAAACGCGCAACGAGACCGACATTATACGCTCAAGGGTGCGCAAGACGATTGAGCAAGAGTTGGCTGATGACCCCTATGCGCAGCTCTATTTTTCGGACCTATTGAAGCGAGCGATTGAGGAAGCGTCAGCGCTGTTCGACCACCCCTACAAGCAATTTGTGCTGTTTAAGGATCTGGAAGAGAAGCTTGCGGCGAAAAATGTTGAGGGCACACCTAAAGCTCTCGAGGGTCACCGCCAAGCCGAGGCCTATTTCGGGGTGTTGAGGCTTGAAGTCGGTGATGAGCAAGTCCTCGGCTCAGATCAGTCTGATTATGAGAAAGCGGCTCTGGATATGGAACAGGCCGTGACCGATGCAGTCGCTGAAAACTCGCTCAACCCCGCCAATATCGAAGCAGCCATCCGCAAGGCGCTGCTTCCGCGACTATTCGGCCTAACGGGATTGGATAAGGCGAAGACCATTACCGAAAAGGTAGTCGAGATCACCCGCATTGGCAGGGCGCGCGGAGGCGATTAGCCTATGTTCATCAAGTATGGTGCCGAAGAAATTGCTTGCCGCGTGAAGCGGTCAGAGGCGCTTGCAAGCCGAGTTCGCATTCATGTGTACCCAAATGGCGACGTCGAAGTTGAAGCGCCGCGAGATAGGTCTGAGGCTGATATCAGAGCGGCCACTCAGAAGCGGGCGCGCTGGATCCTCAAGCAAAGAGCCGCAGCGCTCGCTCTTAGGGACCAAGTGGTGCCGAGAGACTATGTCAGCGGCGAAACCCATTTCTATCTAGGCCGTCGGCACAAGCTGGTCGTCGTAGAGACGAATGAGCAGCCGTCATCAGTCAGGCTGTTGCGGGGCAGGCTTGAAGTAACATTGCCGGTTGCCGATCCTGCCGCGGTGAAGAGGCGCTTGGACGAATGGTACGGCAAGAGAGCGGCGGACTACTTGGGCTCGAAGTTGGACGAGATTTCCATGCGCCTTTCATGGGTTCGGGCGACGCCGAACCTCAAGCTCATCCGGATGAAGTCGCAGTGGGGAAGCTGCTCACCGGAAGGTACGATCTACTTGAATCCGGCTCTTATCAGGGCACCGAGGCACTGCATCGAATATGTAATCTTGCACGAGCTTTGTCACCTGCAGGAACATAACCACAGCAAGCGGTTCTATGATTTGCTCACCCGGAGCATGCGCGATTGGAAATCTGCCAAGTCCGAACTGGACGGGCTTGCTGAGTTGCTACTTGCGCCAAGCTCTAGGAGCAGCTCAGCAGTTCAATCACAGGCCGGAATTTAACATAAGATCCCTTCGCAACGCCTCGCCGTGGCAGGAATGCTCATTTCAATGTTCCCGCCATTCGATCGTCCAGGGCTTCAGGGCTGAAGCTATGGCCTTGTCAAGAAACAGAAGGCGGTAACGATCATTGCGCGGACCGCAGTCGAAATCCTTCGGGACCGATGTACTGGCAATAATCTTCGTGGGTGGAATGGGTCTCATGGTCATAATCCCCATAGATTGATGTCGCACCATATGCTTCACGTCGTCCGCGTCGAACCGGAATGCAAACACCACACCATTCGAATGCCGTACCCTCGCCTCATCGGCGATAATTCGAATATCCTCAAGGGCGGCAAGTTGAGCGGATAGCCAGCCCAGATCTACAATCTTGGGCCGGAGGCTTTCGAGCTGATCCGGGTGCATCACACGCTGGTATTTCTCGTAGGTCCTGACCTTGCTGGCATAATGCTGATCTCGCAAGTCCTCATCTTCGAGGAATCTCGCAAGATCATCGATAGTCTTGCGAATTCGACTCAGTTTTTCCCCTCCAGCAAAATCATCAGAAGCGTAGCGAGCTGCACGAAGGCTTGACTCCGCAAGAAACAAGGGGCTTCCGCCATGCGCGAGATCAAAGCCCTGCGAGTAAGACATGAGCGAGCTGGCGGCGGGCGAAATCCAATCGATCGCGCTCACTACAGCGAGAACGCGATCAACCGTTTCCTTTGTGGCAGCGCCCGCGTGTGGATGGAGACCATGCTTTTCTATTGCGGCAGCCCCAGAACTTGATGTTCCATGGAAAAGCACCCAGTCATCGGTCTCGATGTCAGCAGAGAATAAAGAATCGGGTGAGTTATGATGCCGCATGATGCAAACTGTTGTAATTCTCTCAGAAACAGAATTTCAATCGAGCCCTATCGAAAGGCATGGAATTGTACCAAGTCGAAACCGCTGAACCCTCGGCCGAATTCCTCGCCATGTGGCAGGCTGCGGGAAGGCACATCCAGGGTTTTTTCCAGGATGGGCTGCAGAGCTGGTTGAAGGTCGATCCTCGTCCGCCATTCCTCGAGCACTTGTCTTTCCGTATTGGCAATCAGGTATTCTTCATCCGATTGGAGGATATTGAGGATGGGGCACAGGTGCCGGGCAGCCGGGATGGGCTGTTTTCTGTCGCGACTGGATGGAATGGCCACCCCTGCCTCATGCCGATGAGAAGGTCTTCGAATGGATGGCGACCGGAAAGACCGGGCTGGGGACTGGTCGACATGCGCAGCGGTGAAGCAATCGATCCAACTTGGCTTGTTTCCGACGAGCGGATCGAGGTCACTGACTGGGAATTGCTGGATTTTGCCGTGCAGGTCGTGAAACAGAGGCTTCAGGAACAGGGCTATGAGATCATGTCCAGCCATTCCAATCCCAAGGTCCATCCAAACATATGGTTCATTTCTGAAAAAGGACCAGAATGGGCTATTGTTAGAGCAACACGCTATCCGGACCCAATTGCGACTTTGCCGTCGAATTGGAGAGAAGTTGCCCAAGATTGCGAACACCTCAGCAAGCACGGGCATTTTGCCCCAGTGGCCTTCGCGCTGGATGAAGACCGAGACCAACCCATATGGCGCGGTTACGCAGCTGATGCCCAATTTCATGGTCTACAGCGCCTGGAATGCTGATCCCTCAACTTGTGAAAGAGAAATGGCTTCCGATCCTCAAGGGTCGAACCGTTCAACAACCCGGTCCCGATGAGCAGTCAGTTCGGGATTTCCCTCATTCCAATGCGCCAACCAGTCACGATAGCTGGAGTGGATGAATCGGACATCATCGCCTGCAACTGAGTTCCCGAAGCGATCTGCCTCTGCCCGATGCTCCCTAATCATCTCGGCATCGATCGGTTTGCCAGAGCGCGTCCGAGGCTCCGCATAGATGTAAGCCAGAACAGGCACGCGATCACGGCGACGGCCTTCCGTCACGAGACCGAAAGCATGCTTGAGCAACTGTGCACCGTCGAGGTACTCAAATTTGGTCTCACCCGAGCGCAGCTGATCTCGCAGGTCTTCGAAGCGCCTCATGTTCGGGCCCCACACGTCACGATCGTATGCAGGCGAGAGGTCCACCTTCTTTGCATCTCGAAAGGGCTCGTAGCGCTTGCTCTCGACACCGATGAGCATGCTGGAAGTCTGGATTACCGCGTCCAGCCATGGATGCCTCCCGCCCGACCATGGGAAGCGGGCACAGAACTCGACATCGACCAGCTGAACCCTTCCGACCTCTTCGAGATCCGGGAAAGAAGGAAGTAGGTGCAGTCTGGGTATGAACCAGCCGAAGCAATTTACGGCAAGTGCCGCGGAACTTTCGGGACTGGCGAGCTTGCCACTCTCGATCTCTTTGCCTCCAGCATCAGTAAGACGCTGTAAGATGTGATTGACCGGTACACCGGGTAGGAACAAACTCGCCATCTTATCCTGTGCGGTCATTGCCCGGCAGGCTCCTGTACTAAAGACCGGATCAGTTCTGGTAGGGAACCGGTCGGAAGAGGGCCGTGCCGAGACGATCAGGAATGGGCTCTCCGAGAAGCGCTGTCATACCCTTCAACCAGCTGCGGCGCGCCTCTATTGAGACTTCTGCCAACCTCAGGATTCTCTCGGCGGCCTCCAGTTGCCCCAGCTGCATTTGTCGCTGCCGTTCATCGTCTACTTCAGCCCGCTTCCGGGCTCTTTCAACGTTGAGCTTCAGAATACTGAGCAGGTCGTCCCCCTCAATCGCCAGGACGACAAGGCGATGCGAAACCGCGTCTTCAAGCCCCCGCAGACTATCGGCCCAACGTGCCCTGATCGTCGCCTCCTGCGAAGAGTAAAGGTCTTCCAAAGCCTCCTCTACAAGGCTCGCATCAATTCTGTGTGGATTACCGTAGGCCCGAGGAAAGCTGGCTTTCTCCCGATCGACATCGCCCTTCATCAAATCCAGAAGTGCCGCGGAGGGAAGTACCTTCCAAACATCCTCAGCGAGGAAGAAGGCGCTAACCTCAAAGATGGGCTCAAGATGCAGGTTTAGCCAGCGTCGATCCGTTCGCCACCAGTCTGTGACGAGATTGAAGAGCGATCTTAATCGCGCCCTCTGACCCTCTCCAAGAGCTTCGCTTATGATCTCTTCCGCAGTGGCCTTGTAGCTTTCAAACACCTGATCAGGCAGGCCAATTGCAGACGCTTCCGCGCAGAAGGCTGCCGCGAGCACCGGCTTGCTCCTGAACCTGTTGGCAGCTGCATTGTCCTCATCAAACCTGATGGTTTCAACCTCAAGGGTATCTTCAGAGCATGCTTCGCGCGCAGCCTTGAGAGACTGCTCGATGAGATCATCATGGATGCTGTCGCCGTGGCTGAAGAACCTGAGCGGCCGACCTTCAGGCTCGCCATCATCAGTGTGCACAACCATCAACGGCGGACGATGGAGATCTCTCAATCGGCTCAAGAAGGGAATATGGTCAGACATCCAGTTCGTGCCTTCCATCTCGGTGAGACGAATTGCGGGCGGAGCTTTCCTGAATGTGTCCTGGTACCAAAAGGTCATGAACCTGGTCTCAGGGTCGTGCTTGTCCTTCCGCCCCTGGAGCATAAAGAGCCGAGCTCTGCTCAAGAACTTGAGCCAACCAACAAGCGCAGCTTCACTTTTCTGCGTGAAGGTTTCTGAGATTTTCGACGAAATCACGGGCTCAGGCGGGTAAGCCCCCTGCAACTGAGCGTAGTGCTGGGTGGCAAGCTCAGTGAGCGGCGGAGCAAAATCGTCCAGCCTCGAAATCCGGGCTGTCTCATGGATCTCATCCCCAATCCGCTCGAGACGCGCGAACGCATCATTTTGTGAATTGGCCATCGCCAAATCTTCAAGAGCCCGACGGATATCCTCTGCAGTATCAGGAGGCACGGGGGGCATAGGCTCATCGAAAAGTCCCAGCCTTGTGAGCCCGGCCACGACCCTGCTTTCCGGTGTGTCGGGCTGGACAATTGTCCAGATGCGAATGTCTTTGCCCCGTTCGCCCTTGAAGAGAGCATTTGGACGAAGTCGATCAAGGCGTCCGATGAGCTGATCAATTGCATTCTGGTCCCACGGCGGATTGTAGAACACGATGTTGGAGGCAAAGTAATGCAGGTTGATCCCAGCCTGAACCCATTCCCCGACAAACAGGACTTGGTCCTCGCCGGCCGAGAAGCGTGCCATGGCCTCCTGCATCTCCCGAATGTCATCCAGCGCCTCATTTGCGCCACCAGCTGGCCTTCGCAGGGTCGAGATTCCCGTGCCCTCACCAAAGAATCGACGGATGTTTGACGAAACGAAATCAATCGTCGGATTGTCACCTGCCACGATGACCACCTGCTGGCTTTGGTCACGCTCCCAGATCGATCTGAGAATATCGAGAAGCACATCCAGTCGGGCGTCTCCCGGACCACTGTCACAGAACTCCAGGGCAAGGCGTCTGGATTCCGTGTCCTCGAGATCTGGTCTTGTCAGCAGGCTACGAACTGACCTTGAGCCGCGATGCAGGGTTTGAGCATTTGACCAGTAATCGCGGCTCGACGAACTGTCGTTCGCCAACCAGTCCAGTCCATGCCGCAATCTTCCGACGTCACCATCGATCGGGTCCGAAACCACGGCCTCGTATTTTCTCTTCGGAAAAAAGTCTGGCCATTGCTTTCTGGTCGATCTGATAATTCGCCGGCTTCTTGAGAACTGCTCGAATGCGAGTCGGCCATCAAGTCTGTCCTCGGCAACTTCCTTAAGAGCGGTTTCCTCAAGGCCGTCGATGAGCCCATCGAGATCCTTGCCCGAGGCCTCTGCAAGCATCGCCCGTTCAGGCTCAAGGATGGACAGAATCCTGTTTCGCGAGTTCGGCTCACCAAGCCGCGGGCTAGCCGAAAGGAGAAGCACCTGACGGAAATCGCGTGAGGCGCGCTGGACAGCCTCAATGACCTCTATCGGGAGCAGTTGGGGTTCATCCACTATCAGCAGATCAAAAAAATCCGGATCGAGTGCGAATGCCTCGAAGCCCTCATCCCCACTGTTCCGTCGACTTTGCAGGGTCTGCGGATTGATGATCCGCACAAAGTCCTCGTCCAACTCACCCGAACCGTCAAAGACCGACGCCTTGATGTGCGCTCTCGTCCAGCATTCCTTGTGCCACTGATCGATAAGCCGAGGTGGCGTCAGGATTACCGTGCGGTGCTGAGGTTTTTCCATTCTAAGGGCATTCAGAACCATTAGAGCCTGGACAGTCTTTCCCATCCCGACTTCATCCGCGATGAGATGCCTTATCCTGGTGCTGGCAAGGATGCGTCTGACCGTACTGATCTGGTATGGGTAGGGTTCGCCTGCGACGCCGAGCGCCCCGCAGATACCAAGGCCCTGGCCTTCAATTCGGCGACGCATCGCCTGGACACCGTTGGCGAACGCCAGAAAGCGACTGTCAATCATTGATCTGAACCAGCGATCGTGAGGCACGGTAGCGTAGCGCAGCATACCGGACCGCTCGGGCAGTCTGGCGGTCCTGCAAGAACCTCGAGATGGAGCTGAGCCAGTCATCAGTTTTCAGGAGCTCGGAAGGCTCAATCCATAAATGGAAGCCATCCTGAAGGATGGAGGCATCGATCCACTTTCGCTGGCCTCGGGGGGAGAGATCAGCATGCAGTTCTGCAAGAAGTGAGATCAGTTTCGCCGATGACTGTCGATAGTCCCACTCTTGGAGCTGCTTTCCGCGCTCGGTGGGGAGTATGAGCTGCGACATCAATCTGCCGCTGATCCTGCCAACTGCCATGCGATGCGCATTACGCCATAGCGGTGGTTCGGAATACGGGTCGGCGTTCTCGAACTTCTCGACATCAGGGCCATCGACATGTGAAGCGAATTCTTCGTAGGCATCCGCTGCTGCCACATCCATTCGATCAGCAAATAGCTCAAAATCGATTTGCTCAGGGTCCAGTGGCATGATTGTCCACGCCGCCTCGATCTTCGACGACAGGATTTTGAGGAAAGTCTGACGGCGAGCTTCAGGAATCGGAGGGATCTCCTCTTCCGCGATCAAACCAGACTCAAGCGCCTCGGAGGCAAGTACATCGTGAAGCGATCCGCCCGAGATCTGCGAACGCGTTTCGGCTTTGACCCACTCAGTGCCGCACAGCTGTTGTACGATCTTGGCCTCGATGGCTCCCGCAACCCTACGGGCTACCAGCGATGCAACCGAATGGGTGGGCCTCGCACAGGACCAGAGCAGATATCCCTCAAGCGTTTCCCGGAAACCTGCTGCTTCTGAAGAACCGGCGAGAGTCCTCAAAACCTCCGTTGGCAATCCAGGCTCGATCGTTCCAAGGTCCAGTTTCCCCGGGCCATCAGCTATCGCGCCCTCGAAGATAGTCTCTCCCTGTTTGTCGGGTACGAACACGGTGAAAACATCCTGTGTTTCTGTTGTCTCGTCGTACCTTTCCCGGAGCAACGGAGCCTCGATCATGGAGCGGGAAAGCTCCAGCTCACCGGTTTCCGAGACAGCCCGCCACGAGTTACCATTGCGGTGCCAATCGACAGGCACCGGATCCCAGCCAAGTGGTTGGCGGTGCTTCCAGATCCCCTCAAGCGAGACCTCAAGATATAGACGGGAGGATCTCGCTGGAGATGCATCTGCCAGTTTCCGAGACAGTTCAGCAGTAACCCGCGATGTCTCGGCATAGGTCGCCGGAATCATACTCAGGGCACCGGAACTCGATGCAATCACGCGGCCGCCGGAATGGATGCTGACCTGAAGAGTGACCGAGGGAAGATCCAAGGGACAATCGACAACCAGACTGAGCCGGCCCCGTTCAATGTCCTCCACGGATGGCGATGAAGGCTCCATTCTTATCGCCAGTGGACTGCTAGCGTGACCGGGTTCGTAGAACTGAATCTCCGAGGTAGCCCTAGCTGCACCGGTACGTACTTCCAGCACATCCCTTTCTTTCGTGCCGTCAAGAACGACAGCGATTTCCGCCTCGGAAAGTGAGACTGTTCCAGCTTCCCCCGACCTGATGGACCATTCGCCATCACTATCCGGACCACATCGCCTGAGGGCTACAGGCATTCCGCGTGCGAAGACCGGGCCACGAACTCCCTCTCCGATCTGGATGCCGCCAACAAATTCAAAGACGGGGTGCTGGTCCATGAAGAGATTGGCGCTTGCGAGAAAGGAGCGACCATCATCAATGGCTGCATTGACTTCAAATAGTTTCAAATCTCCGACGCCGGAAAGCAGCACAAGACTGTCGCTCTCAGGTAGTTTTCGTGATGTGGCGACGATTATGCGCCGAGATCGAGGTATCTTTCGATCAATCGGCCAATCCACGAATGAGCCGCCTCGGGTTTCCTCAACGAGGAAAAGGGGGTCGGAGGCTGTAGGCATCAGATCGCTAAGCTGCTCTGTGAGGACCGCTGAGCTTCTTTCCTCGTCAACAAAACCAGAAACCTCACCTGACATGACCGCATGAAGCATCTGCGGGCTCATCAGAAGATCGCGCCCGGGCGCGAGGTCGGAAAGCCTCAACTCCATCCCCGGCGGAGCAAGAGGAACTGCCCCGCCTGATCTTCCAAGCTCTTCCTCGAGAAGTGCCAGCGAACGTAGATCAAGCTCAGGTACTCGTAATGAGAAACTGGGGGCGTCGTCGCTGGCGAGATGTGCGCTGAACCTGAATTTTGGGCGCTCTCTTCTGGGGCGCGCTGCACTGCGTCTGGCTGAAGCGGATGCCACTGCCTGCCTTGCAACTGGATCAGCCTCAAGATCCGCGATGATCCGGTCCAGCGACACGGTATCCACCGCGCCCTCTGGAGGCGGGATCTCCAGAAGTCTCGCGACCAGAGCAGAAGCAACATCAGTAACCTCCAGCCACTCGATGAGCCTCGTATTCTGCTGGGAGCGAGCCTCAATTCTTAGCCGAGCCACGAGTTCGTCCACCGACGAGTCCGCAAACGCAAAAGCCATCGTCCTTCGGAGAGCCATCGCTAGAGGCCGATGAACCTCCCTCGACGCGATCGCATTGGTGACCGGCCATGCAATATGCCTGAAGTTTCGTGTCCATGGGGTATCCGCGGGCGCCTTGATTCCGAGACCCTTGTGAGCGAACTCGAACGCCTTCGTATGGGCTTTACGCGCTGACTCATCGAGCTCAGCCCCAATTTCAGCCTCGAATTTGGGCCAGAAATCGGTCCCGGTTCCGCGATAGTGATAGCCGACCTCCGACGAGCAGGCGACCAGGCACAATGGAAAGGGTGAGATCGCCAAATCAGCAGAGTGAGACCGGAGGCGACGCCCAAGTTCCACTTTGGCTCGTGCGATCTCATCAGGCTCGAGGCCGTGTTCCAAGCCAAAAACAGGTTGCCCAGATCTCTCACTGGCACAGCGCTGGTAAGCCGCCCCAACGCTGCGCTCGATCTCAGAGAGGCTCATTTATGCCTTTCCCATGTCCAAGGCCATTTTCATGAGATATCAATCTCGGGAATTGATACAAGCCTGAATCCAAATAGTTGAATTTGCGTGATTGGTGGGGAGTATTCGTGAACTCTATAAAGCCGGTAAAGGCAGAGGACTTCGCTCGTTCACTCGGTCTGCCTTCCGACGAGGCAGGACTGCCAACAAGAGGAAGCATCGCAGAGGCGGTACGGAGTTTTGTCAGTGTGAACCGTGTGGCCGATCGGGATGAGCTTGAGGAGTGGTTTCTCACGCTCGCCTCAGCTGCCGGATATACAGGCGAGATGTTGAAGAAGCGGTTCAGGAGTGTTTGCTCACAGCTCCTGGCGGCAGGAGATTGCGCAGCCGCAAGCAGGGAGAGCTCGACGTTTCTGATATCCGTGGAACCAAAGACCGTGGATCTCGAAACAGAAGAGTATGTTATTCTCGGGGACGCCCCTGGCGAGGCCATGAGCGGGGCTGGCAAGAACGTCATAAGAAGGGTTGGCAGGCAACAGGGATCGGTGAGCCTTTTCGATCACCTTTCGCCTCCTCCCTGGCCAGCGATTGCCGAGAGTCTGGCCCTCAATCAGGACACCTCGCCGTCGCAGATACTGACCTCAGTTCGCCTTTCTGGCGGCCTCCCCGAGCACCATCAACAAAGTGGGCTGGAAAGAAAGTATGAGGTCAGCCTGCAAGGAACGAGTTCAAGATTGTGCCTCGCTGCAGATGGAGAGCAAGATGTGCCCCTTCTCTGCTTTCAGGGCGAGCAGGGAAATGAACGCCGCATCCGCCTCGACTCTGACGAGTACCTCTCGTGGCTTTACCTGAGCGAGACTGGCATTGATGGTACCAGGGATTGGCCAGAGGATCTGCCGCTTCCATCAACTGTTCTGGCTGCGCTGACTCTTGTCGGAGAGCCGCTGGACGACGATCTGACAAGATGGGATCTGTCGGACAAAGCGAGGACAACTCTTTCTGAATGGCTGGGCATCCCACTTGCAGAACAGACACCGGTCACACGTGACCCTGCTCAATCTAAGGTAATCGATAGCTCGGCATCAGCACGGCTTCTTGTTGCTGCGGGCCCCGGTTCAGGAAAAACCTGGACCGCCTGCATGCGGGTCTCGAGACTGATTGAGGCCGGAACGTCGCCATCAAGAATTCTGATAATCAGCTTTACGAGAGCCGCGGTCGCGGAGATCAGAGGCCGAATTGCGTCGTTCCTCAAGGATCCTCGTGACGCCTATCAACTGAATATCCAGACCCTCGACTCCCTCGCCTGGTCTCTAAATGCCGGAGCAGGCGGCGGAAGTCAGACTTCAGGCGATTTCGACGGAAGCATTTCGGCAGCACTGAAGCTTTTTGCCGATCCGGAGGATTGGCTTCTGGATGAGATCGAACGCTATCAGCACGTGCTGATTGATGAGGCGCAGGACCTTACGGGCGCTCGCCGGGCGCTCGTTCTGGCCATGCTGCGTAACATTACAGACGAATGTGGTGTGTCTGTCTTTCACGATCCCGCGCAGGCCATATACGGGTTTCTTGATGTGAGCCTACAAGGTGTCGAAAAGGAACTAGAGAGCTGGGAACCGCCGTTCGAGAATATAGCGCTCGACCGCAACTACCGCTGCAAGTCTCCAGGCCTTGAGGCGATGTTTTCTGAGGGCCGGTCGCTCCTGCGTGACACCGGTCTCGATGCAAGAGAGATCTATAGTCGAATTCGCCAAAGAATTGAGGAAACGGCCTCTCCTGCAAACACGCGACGAGCTGCAGACGAGCGGCGAGACACCTTTTACCTTTACAGGTGGCGCGGTCAGCTCAACTCCGCGATCGATCAGGCGCTTAGGAACGGGACACCATTCAGGACGAGGTTGTCCCAGCATCGCAATCTTGTTCAGCCGTGGATTGCAGCCACCCTCCACAATTTCGTGGGGCGCGCTATCTCGCGAAGCGAATTTGTGGAGCTCTATAGTGAGCTCAGACCACACCCCGGTCTGCCGGCCGAGCAAGCCTGGCAATCCCTTTGCAGGATCTGTGGGACGACAGCAACGGAGATTGATCTGGCCAGGCTGGCTGAAATCATGCTGGGCCGATCTCCCTTGCCTGAGGTCGCGATCTCGGACGTCGGGCCGCGTTCGGCACCTCTCTTTTCAACCATTCACGCCGCAAAAGGCCGAGAGGCCGAAACGGTTGTGCTCAGTCTCCCATTCGAACCCAATGATAAGACAGATGACGATCTTCTTGAGGAAGCAAGGGTTCTCTATGTAGCCGCCACCCGCGCCTCTTCAGAATTGCGACTTGCTGCGTCTCCACGTGGAATGAAAACCCTCAATAATCCGTCCCGTCGAACTTGGCGCGAGTGGTCAAGAAGCAAGAGCCCGGCCGCGAAAGTGGAAATCGGATGCCCGGGGGATATCGAGCCGACACCGTATTCTTCGAGCAGCCAATCAAGGGACGATGCCAATTTTGTATTGTGGCAGTCCTCAGAGCGTGCGCAAAGCGTTGGACTGACGTTCGCCGATGGTCGTTACAGGATCACAATGAGTGACACAGGTATCGAGATCGGCACCCTTTCAAACGAATTCAATATGGACCTACGGTCAATCGCCGAGAAGCTCACGCAGGAGAAAGTCTACCCGGCACGAAATATCGAGGGTGCTTTCATGCTTGGCGCAACATCTGTAGCGAACCTTGACGAGGCCGGCATGCCATCATTCACACTGGTCCCAATCCTGTCGGGAGCGCCGCTCGTCTTCTTCAATCGGGCCTGAAAGACATTCACTCGTTTCGACCAAGCCATTTCAGCACCTCGCCGCTACCCGCAATCACCAGGTGGCTGGATGCACGGGACAAACCGACGTAGGCGTATTCGCTTGTCCCAAGATCCTGTGCGCGGAAAGCTATCAGGACGACAGGCCTTTCAAGCCCCTTGAAGCGCCTGACCGTGTCAATCACCACGGCGTCATCGGACATCTCGTCAGCGTCGGTGACTTCCATGTTGGTCCTGCCGACAAGAGTTCTGGTTTCCTCCACCATCTCGGAGTTGGGTAGCAGGAGCGCTGTTCCGCTAGGTGACCATTCCTGCTTGTTCACTAGATCCTTGAGCTTCTGAGCCATCACCCGCGGCAGCGGCTGATCAGTTTCCACCTGCAGCCATTCAACCAAGGTTCCCTCTGGGCCAATCGCCGTAATTGGAAATCCCGAATAGTGCTCTGCAGCGGCAACATGAATGTTGCGCGTGTTTCTCAGGTTCTGGCTGAGCCGGATCGGAATCAGCTCGAGGTCGGCGGGTGGCGCTTCCAGTTCTCCATAAACCTGCTGGTTGGAGTCGGCGAAAACCCGCATCCTTCGCTCATCTGAAAGCGCACTTTCGAGGATGATCCACCACAGCTGTTGGAAATCCTGCCCCTCATCGACAACGATCTCATCCCAGCGCAGCGAGGTGTCGCTCTCAACGGCCAGCATTGCGGCTTCAGGCAATCGCTTTCCGAAGTATTCTGGACTGCCGTCCTCACCCGGGAGCTGGTGCCCTGCGAGTTTGACAACATGTCTGCAGAAAGAGTGAAAGCTGAAAATGTCCAGATTTGCGACATCGCCCGCCATGCGTTGCATCGAACGAGCCAGTGAGCGATTGAAGCATGTCAGAAGCGTCTTTCTGCCAGCGAGAGCTGACCTGCGCGCTTCCTCAATCGCAATGACTGTCTTGCCGGTTCCGGCGCCACCTTCAACCAGCGTCTTCGGAATTCCGGAAATCATGTCAATGATGTGAAACTGACTCGGAGTAAGCGCGATCAACTGCCTGTTGGCGTCATCGATCTGAGCACCAAGAGAGAACTTGAGCTGGACAGGCTTGGCGAGGATATCCTCGAGGGCCCTGATGCCATCTGCGCCCAGCGGTTCGTCATCCGTCTGCTCCCGGCCTTCTCCCATCCGCTGCCCGACCCATGCCCTGAGGTCGTGCCTGAGATCCTTGGCACAGCAGAAGATCCTTCGCGGTTTATCAGCGCCTAGATCTGACGGAGGTGACGCCGCATTGGGGAAAATCACACCGTGTGCGATATGGATGCGCCTGGTTGGCCACTGGCGGTGGTCCTTCAGTCTCTGAAGCATCTCATGCTTGGCGCTGACTGCCTGACTGACTGGATCCTTGATGCGGTGTCTGATCCCGTCACGGTCAGTGCTGACCCATTGGGAAGCGGACGGATCGTAGGCAATACCTCCCCCCTTTACCTCAATGGCGAAAATGCCGAAGCGCGGATGTGCGATCAGAAAATCACATTCGCCATCCCGTTCGTTACCGAAGCGGTCTTCCCCGAGCCATGGCCTCGAATAGAATACCACAAAGTCGTCTTCGAGAACCCTCTCCAGCGCATCGAAGACAGAAATCTCGGCCTTCCGGAAGGGCGTGTTGCGTACCTCAAGGGGAAGCTTCTCCGGCCACATCTTCGCCATCAGTATTTCTCCAGAAGACTCGAACAGAATCCGAGTTCCGGTAGGTCCGGAGTGCCAACAATCAGGGCGCGGTCGAGGAAATGGTTGAACTCCTCGCAAGCAGTCTCCGGCGCAAGAACGCAGGCGTGGCATGCCGAGCGGGAGAAGCTTGCTGACGCCCCCATGAGATCCTCAATGCAGAGAGGGTCTGACGAGCACCATTCTGCTGACCGAACCGCATTGAGAAACATTTCGCCAAACCGGCCGGACCTTCCCTGACGCTGCAGGCCGCCAAGTGTGCCATCCGCGTCAGAGGTCGCCGTGTAGATAAGAAAGCCTGCCATCTCGCCACCTTCCTCGTCAGCGTAGAGGCGTTCCTGGATTGCAGAAGAAGAATAGCCACACTCGAGGGTCAGCTGCTTCATGACGATGTGAGAGAGCGTGTGGCAAAGAAGGAAACGGGCAGAAATGCTCCTTGGAACCGCATCTTCACCATGTCGCTCCTTCCATGCCCTTGCATGATCATCATTCAAACGCTGGACCCGATCCAGAACAACTGCGCGCTGTTCCCAAGTTTCAACCTGCTCCTCATCCAGAGCAACGAAAATGCCTTCCCCTCTCACCTCGATCGCGGGCAGCCACGGCAGCTTTTGCTCGCTCAGGAGTGCAATGTTGCCCTCTGCCAGATCTCCGGGAGGGTTAATCCTGGTAAAGCCCCTGATTGCCTGGACTTGGCGAAGTCTGACCGCCCGGACGACATCAGATATCAGGCCTTCAAGGTTTGTGGGGACCGGCTCATGGCGGATCTCGAACTCGGATTCCCTATCGCTCACTTCAGACTGTGAATTGAGAAACTGCCGGTATTCGGCAAGACGGAGGTGATCGATATCGATCTCTGCATCCTGGTTGAGTTCAGTTTCGATCAGATCAGCCAGTTCCGCTGGAGTTTTCCCAAGGCTGTCGAGCACATGCCGAAACGAGGGATCCTCACAGTATCTCTCGATCTGCCTGGCCCGGTCCTCCGGAAATGTAAGTGAAAGCGGTCCCCAGAAACCACCCAGCTTCTCCCGCAAGTTCGGCATCCAGGGGGGGATGCTCAATGCACTCTCGACGACCGGGAAATAGAGATTCGAGGCGCCTCGCTGCACACATACTGGCTTGAGTTCGCAGTTCTCGTCGGCTTCGACCAGCCAGGGACGTTTCCCGGCGCAGTTTGCACCATTCGCCCACATCTTTTTCGAGAACACGCCTTCCATTGACCGCCGGGCGCCACATTCCCGGCACTTGACGACCAGCCCCGCAAGGCCGGCGCTTTCCGATCGGAAGTCGAGGAAGCCATGACGACTTGCGTTCCTGCACCCAGCCTTGTGACGCACCCAGAAGTGCCAAGGGAAATCATCCAGATGTCCGTTCTCGCAGGCCATTACGAAACGCACGGGAATGACGTGTACCTTCCGGCCAGTCTCGCTCGTTCTGCTGCACTCGCCGCAATAAGGAGAAGGGTTGCCAGCCATGTTCGCCCAGTCGCTGGACTTTCCGATCCTGTCGCAATTCGGACATTGAAGCCAGATCGGGAATCTGGTGGCGACAAGGCGGCGGCTATCTTCCTTGTCGTCTTTCGAGGTTCGCGTTTCGAGAACCGGGGGAAGCCTGAAACCACTGACCTGCAATTTCTTTTGAAGACGCCGCTCCGTCACCGTTTGCCTGTTCGCGAGACCAGCCGGAGGAAACTTCTCATCCCATGTCTCGAGACCGGCTACTACACCTGAGACGGCACCTCCCGCCGCACGGAAGTCAACAACAGCACCAGGACCGAATGTCGAGACAAGCGACGCTCGCCTGACTTCTCCGAGATCATTCTTGGCCATGGCTTCCCTTACCTCCCCTTGCGCAGTCGTTCAGCCATCCGGAAAGCCGACCCGACTTCGACGCTACGCATGGTGTTCATCGTTGCCCACGCATCGCCAGGCTCACGACCAAGAGCCCTTTTCTGGGCAGCCTTTTCGGCGCTTTGCAGCAGGGATGCAGACGGTCGAAACTCGTCCCAGTATTTCTGGGGCGATCTTGCCTGCCAGTCATTCAGCAGCTTTTCGAGCTCCGCACCGACCTCGGTCTCCTCGCTATCAATTCGTTCTGCGCGCAGAACGATCTTGTGAACCAGCTCTTCGACAAGCTCGCGCCTTTCCTCTGTCAAACCGACGTCAGACTGACCGGTCATTCCCGGAATCAGGTGACGTACCGCAGCCACCAGAGCAGCGTGGAGAGCGCGGTCCCTCGCTCTCGAGGCAAACGGCGTTACGCTGGTGGCTTCTACATCCCGATAGAGGGCCTGGTGCCAGCCCGCGAAGGTCTCGAAATGTGATCTATCCCGTGCCTTTGCATTGTTGAGGATCGTTACAACCAGTCCTGACGTGTCACTTCGACCTACCCGGCTGGTGGACTGGATATATTCTGACGTAGTCTTCGGCTGCCCATTGACAACCATCAGCCCAAGCCGCGCTATATCCACGCCCACACTGACCATGTTTGTGGCCAGAACGACATCAACCGAGCCTTCATCGTCACACCGGATTTCAAGCTGGTCGAGCATCTTGAGGATATCGTCCTGCGTGCGCCGTGAGGTCAACTCCTCTACGTTCGACACCTCCCGCTCGTCTTCAGATCGGGCACCGGCAAACAACTTCACCGAATCCGACACGTCGTCTTGCATGAGAACGAGGGCACCTCCCAACTCGCGCAGAGAGTTGAAGTAGCCCAGCATGGTCCAGTAGTCGTCTTTGCCTTCGCCAGTCGGAAAGCGCGAAGCCGACTGGAGCAATGATCCCGCAACGGCCTGGAGTGCAAATTTGGCTGATCGGCCCGCCGTCGAAATGCCGATGTAGCGCCTCCCTTCCGCTTCTTCCATTACGGGTTTCGTGACGGCGAAACCTGAGTCCTGGTAATCAATTCCCGAAGGAGGAAACTGGCAGGTCCTTCTGTCGAACAGCGCTCTTACCTGCTCCTCAGCCTTCCTTATGGTGGCGGTCGAGCCAATGATCTTGGGTGGGTGTCCGGATGCTGAAAAGATCAGATCTATGGCGCTCTCATAAAGTCCAGACACCGTTCCCAGCGGCCCTGAGATAAGGTGCAGTTCATCCTGGATTATGAGGTCGGGTGTGTTGCCCTCATGGGCACCAAACAGGATAACAGTGCGTTCGTTCCTGACGATCTGTGCAAACTTGTCGACTGTGCCAATGAGCAGGGTCGGTCGCTGCTCATAGATATCTTCATCAACAGTGCAGACCGGAAGCTCGCCATGCAACAGACAGTCACTGTTCTCACAATGGACGCTGACGGGCGATGTTGCCCGTGGCTGTAGCCATTTGACGTCCTTGTGGCAGCAGGGGCATTTTGCAAGCTGTTCCGGCGAGGACACCTCTTTCGCTCCTTGCAAAGCGGCGTAGGCGGTGGCTCGCTTGTTTGGTGCAGCGGCATCCCCAACCCAAAGTCCTATTGAGACCGGATGCGCGCCGTTCAGTTGGAAATCGAAATTGGCCTCGATGAGGCGCGTCCGGATGGCCTCGCAGGCGGCGATCATGGCAACGGCGCGGGAAAACTGCTGGGTGGTAAGAAGTCGTAGCGTGTAGCGCATGACCGCTATCACTCCGGGACCGCTCTGGGCTGGACCGGCCAGCCGACGATGAAAAATCAGCATGGCAATGAGGCCCAGATAGGCTTCGGTCTTGCCGCCTCCGGTCGGGAACCAGAGTAGGTCCATCACATCCCGGTCCACGTGTCCACGGTCAATCGTGGACTCCGAGGCGAGCAGAAGAAAGGCCAGCTGAAACGGCCGCCAGACGAGAGGCCTGCTGCCACCCTCCTGTGCCCAGGCGAACTGCGTGCTCATGGCGAGGTTGGCCAGCTGAAACGCCTGTCGCATGGCCGTGTCGCGCCCCATTCTGCTGCATGCAGCTGACATTCGCGTAAGGACCAGGCGGCATTGCGCGAGGTTCGCCTCAGCGGCCTTCTGTTCCCATTCCTCTAGTTCAACGAACTTCGACAACTGGTCCGAGATCCAACATTCGTATGCTGCACAGAATGCCTCCAGCCCGCGCAGCAGGTCATCCGCGCCTGCACTGGCGAGAAAGTCCGCGCCGAGCGGGCCTCTTCCGCCTGCCGCGGCGAGCTCCTCGAAAACGGCATGTCCTGCCGAGGAAACATCCGGAACAATCCCGCTTGGCAACCAGGTACTTCGTATGAAAGTAACCGTGTTTCCGCTTTTCCCCGCAGATGGGGCAGACCACTCTGCGGAGCATGTATGGCCTGCCGCATACTCCTCCACATTGCGATAGAGCAGGGCGTTGGAGACTGCCTCATCGTCGTCAGACTGCGCGTTTAAGCCCCTGATCGAAGGCCGCGGAACGAGAGCAGATCCTTCAGCTGCTGTGACCTTTAAAACTGTCTGGAAGAAAGTATTGCTCTCAGCCTCATCCCTTCCCACCATCGAGAGGTTGGAGTTTATGAGGGTTGCCGTAACGAGCCGACAGTCCGGTCCTTCGACTGCCCTGACATGGAGCTCTGCACCACTTGCCAACTCGTTTTTCTCTGCAAGGTCAATCCTGAGAGCTCTCCCGTCACAGTTGATGTCATCAATCAGGAGGTCGACCGGGGTCCTTTCCCAAAACTCCTGACCATCTTCTTCGATCACCTTGTTGTATCTGGCGAAGCTGACCTCGACACTGATCTTGTGTTCACCGGCGGACTGGACCGAAAACGACACGCCAGCGGTAGATGGGCGCATCACGGATTTTGCCGGGATTTCCTCTGGCGTACCGTCGGACGCCTCCTCGTTCCTGCCCGCGCTGCCAACCTCAAGCTTGTCGTCCTCCTCTCCGGGAGTTTCCGATCGCATCGGCCAGAGGATCCCTGTCAGATACACATCCGAAGGACGGGATTTGAGCTTTTCGTTTTTCAATCGCGGCCCGATCAGATCTTCAGAGAGACGGTCAACCATTTCCGATCGGATACTGGAAGGGTCATTTATCACTGTCATATGATCGCTTCTCTTGCCCTTCCACCCAGCAGACGTCGAATGTGCGAGCCGCTCTAGTCACCAAGTACTAACTGTCTGTTTCGGATTTGGAAAATACTCAGTGTCGGAAATAGGATAATATCGCCAGAGAAGTCGCGCACAACCCAAGGCGCCAAGCAGGGGTCTGGCCTGCTTGAAATCTGGCAAGGCGCCGGAACTTCTCCTTTCGACTTTCTCTTGCTGAGCATACTGCACGGCCGCTGAAGACTCGGCTGCAATCAGCAGCTGTGGACCTAGGCGAAACAAACAAGGAACAAAGCTTGCTTCCCGGGAATCTTCGTGCCAGTTGGTCATTACCTTACCCAGCAGCTGGAGCCAGCCCGGATGGCGAACGAACCCTTCTTCTTCTCTAACGACCTCAACAAGGCAGGGCTCGATCCAGATACTGCGTCATCAGCGCTCGGGGTGTCGCCGCGACAGGTAAAGCGGTATCTGGCCGGCGACTGTGACATTCCCAAACTGGTACGCGAGAAGGTAAGCGAACTTGCGGCCGCTCGCCGCAGGGAATCTGCTGGCAATGAGGCTTTCCGCTTCATCGACCTGTTCGCCGGTATTGGCGGAATGCGACTGGGGTTCGAGGCAATCGGTGGGAAATGCGTCTTTACCAGCGAGTGGGACCGCTTTTCGCAGAAGACCTATCTGCACAATTTTCCAGATGGTGATGATCACGTCTTTGCGGGCGACATTCGTCCTTACGGCGAGGATCCGTCGCGAATTCCGGCTTTTGATGTCTTGCTAGCCGGCTTTCCCTGCCAGCCGTTCTCGCTTGCTGGAGTGTCCAAGAAAAATTCGCTGGGGCGGGCCCACGGCTTCGCGTGCGAAGATCAGGGCAATCTGTTCTTCGAGATCGCTCGCATTATCGCGCATCATCGACCCGCAGCTTTTCTGCTCGAGAACGTCAAGAACCTGCAGAGCCACGATCGCGGGCGGACTTTCGAGGTCATTCGCCGGACGCTGACCGAGGATCTCGGATATAATATTGATTTCCGGATCATAAGCTCGGCTCCCTTCGTGCCACAAAAGCGCCAGCGCATCTTCATCGTTGGATTCCGTGAGGACGTCGGTTTCAGCTTCGATGACTTTGACAGTGAACTGCCGCCTGAGAAGGACTGGCCAACTCTTGGCGCCATTCTTCAGTCACACAACGAGGTCGACGCAAAATACACGCTTTCGCCGAAGCTATGGGATTACCTACAGGCGTACCGGAAGAAGCACGAGAAAGCCGGCAACGGCTTCGGCTACACAGCCCATAGTCCAGACGATGTCGCACGCACCCTGTCGGCGCGCTATCACAAGGATGGTTCGGAGATCCTGATCTCGCAAAAGGACACACGACCGCGTCGCCTCACACCAGTCGAATGTGCACGTTTGATGGGGTTCGAGCGCGATGGGCGCGAGTGGCTGATCCCGGTCTCCGACACTCAGGCCTATCGTCAGTTCGGCAACGCCGTGGTCGTTCCGGTGGTCGAGGCGATTGCCCGGACAATGAAGCCTGCATTGTTTCGAGCGCTCGGAAAGACTGAGAATAGCCAATCAATCGAGCAGGGCGATGTGGTGGAGTCCGCACTTTTGCTGTGACCGACATCGTAGATCCCGCTACGCGTCACCGAATGATGGCGTCGATCAAGGGGCGCAATACAAAGCCCGAAATGATCGTCCGTTCTGGACTCCATCGCATGGGTTATCGTTTCCGACTGCACGCCAAGGAACTTCCCGGCAAGCCTGACCTTGTACTACCAAGATTAAAGGCAGTGATCGAGGTTCGCGGGTGCTTCTGGCACGGTCATCAATGCCCACTCTTTCGTTGGCCAGGCACCAGAACCGCTTTCTGGCGCGACAAGATCATAGCCAATATTGAGCGCGACGCGCGGAATCGCGAGGCCCTGCTTGCTGATGGCTGGAGGCTCGCCGAAGTCTGGGAATGCCAACTCAAGGGTCGCGGTCGCAAGAATCCTGACCAGATAATCAAGTCGCTTGCATATTTCCTCGAGAGCGATGTGGCATTCGTTAGCCTTGGCGGAGTTCAGACCTTCTCGGCGCGCGATGGGGAATAGAGAGCTGCCATTGCCTCAGGCAACTGTAATGCGTTTATCCGCCACTGAGATCGAACCTTGGCGCGGCCATCAGCATAAACTGTGTCAGCAGGGTCATAGAAAACCAGGCCACGCGCAATTGCCCGAAGCAACTTCCAGACATCTGTCCCTGAACCCGTGACGAAATCCTCTGCGTAGCGGTACTCGTATTGTGCCTCAGTTTCCCGCCTTTCGGCCTTGATGTAGAGCGCATTGGCGTGCTTGGCGTTCCAGCAGTTCGCGAGTTTCTCCAGTGACCAGCCCGCCGCGATGTCATCTGTTTCTGGATCGACCAGTTCGACACCGATCTGGTCTGGCGACGCGAATTCGTCGGCTTCCGCATCGTAACCTTTTACCCGCATTACGAGGCCCGTCGCGGCAGAGAGCTTGCCAGCCCGATGGATCCCCACAAATCGCAGCGAGCCGTCAGGTTTCCTTCCCGGGCGGCCGTGGCGTTCCATAAATTCTCTGAAGGTGTGCTCGCCCTGGTACCCATAGTCCGGTGTAGGTGTCACCAGACTGATCCGGCTCCCACTGAACGACTTGATCTCGAAGCCGTGACGGTCGGGAGCCTTGTTTCCATTTGCCACAACTCCCAACAGCGCCTCGAGCGTGTAGCCCCCGCCCTGCGCTCCTTTGAAAGGATGGATGCCATCGGCCTTCTGAATACGCGAGGCATGCCAACCGCCACGAACAATTACCGAAATTTCGCTTCGAAGCAGTTCACGAGGCGACAATTCAGGGTCTTCAGCATCAATGACGAGCGGTCTTAGTACGCCGCCTGTATCGACCACTGGCAAATCGGGGAAATGCGATGCTAGTGGATCGTCGCGTTCGGTCAGGACGAGGCCAACCACCTGGCCGTCGCTTGCAGTTCCCAGAATCAGCCACCGCTGGCCGTAAAGCGCCTGTCGTTCTCGGCGCAATGCGTCCGGTGGTCTGACGCAACCGGCAAGAAATCCCGAGAGCCGTGCCTCCGGATACTGGAAGTAATCTATGATGCGGGTTCGGGGAGCCGGGCAGCGCCCGCCAGCAGGATCCAGCCACGCCAAGTCAATCTGAGCCTCAAGCTTAGGTCGGCCGGGACTTGCCGCGCGCTTGGCTACGCTCTCGCTTGGCGAGCGCGCATGGATTGTCGCCGGGAATATGTTGGTAACGCCGTCGAGGCCGCCTCCGAGATAGATCTGGTTCTTCTCATTATCCTGCCGAGCGCTGAGTTTCTTCACCCAGGCCGTTCTTACGCCATGGTCAGCGAATAGATTCCTGAGCTCCGACAGAGTGCTTATGCCATCCATCCCGCATCAATATCTCCGAGACAGGCGATGCGAAAGATTTACCATTAGTCGCTAGTGTCGTGGGTGTCTTAAGGTCCGTGAGACAAGCTTGGAGAAAAGCATTGCGCGTGTGTAGCTACGTCATGAGTACTGACCGTGGCAGTGCGCCCAATTACGATGGGGGCGCCGTGACACTTGCAATCTGCAAGCCCCGTGTGCGTCGCAAGGGTCAACCGGGTGACTTACTTCTTGGCTTCAATGGATCGGCTCTCTCCAGCCGGCCAAATTCGCTGCGCTGGGCTGGTCTTGTCGCAGAAGTGATGGCGCTTGAAGACTACTGGGAAGACCCGCGCTTCAAAACGAAACAACCGGGGCACTCGAACACTCCAGACAACATCTATCGGTCTGAAAACGGAACAACTATCCAAGTTCCCAATTCGAGCCACGACTGCGCCAATATGGAGACCGATCTGAGTGGCAGAAACACGTTAATCTGCGGGAAGGCGTGGCATTTCGGCGATGATGGACCTGAGCTTCCGGAGTACTTCGGTTTGCATGTTCCGATGAACGCAAGGCGCACGGAACCTCTGCGAGAGATCCCTCGCGCTGTCTGGATCGCTCTCGAGGCGTGGCTCGACCACAACGACGCCGGCTTGCCGGTTGCAACGGGTCTCCAAGGCAAAGGGTGCTCTTCGAGGGCTGAGCCATCACGAACATTGAGGGCAGGTGCGGGGCCGCGTTGTTGACCATGGTTTCGCCATCAGAGTTTCGAAACGAACTGGAAAGGCAGCGTTCCAACCGGTTGGAACAGCCCGAGATTGATCGCGACTTACTTTACGAAATGGCGGGCCAAGTGGTTGATGAAGACGCTAGGCAAGCTGGCGATACAATCGTCGATCTGGTTCACTCCGGCAAAAGGCCGCCCAGTCAATTGCTCGAAACCTTGTGCCTGGGCGGGGCCGTGTTCTGGACTGACGCACATACAACCCTCGGAGAGGGCTGGCCCATCGCCAGTATGTTCGGCGATACCGAGGAAGACCTCCCTCGCAAAAATCCACATCGCGCGGTCGAAGTGCTACGGGCTGAGTGGGTTGTTCTCAAGCTTTTGGGCCAACACTTCGGCAAGGTGGCTGTTCGGGCCTCCGACGGTCGAGAGGCCATACTGATCTCTGCATGCGCTTGGGGCCATATGGATCGCCCCCTCGTTGCGGTTCGAACCGAGCGCCATTTCATGCGCTATGTGCGCCTGACGGGCATACTTTGGGGGGCTGATCATCCGAATGGCGATCCCATGCAGGCCAGCGACCAAACCCTCCTGCAGCACATTCAACGTGCAGAGAAATTTGCGCGCTGAGTCCGCGGGACCGCACAATCGGCACCGCAGCCCCCAGCGCCATCACTCCAGCTTCTTTTCGTCCTTGGCACCCATCAGCTTTCGGGCCCGCGCTGCCACCTTCTGCAGGTCGACTTCGCGCACTTCGGCAGCTTCTAGGTCATTTTCGACAACCAACTGCAGCTTATGGCAATCGCGCAAAGCCTGGATGTTTCCCTTCAGTCCCTTGGTTATAAGAACCCGTGAAAGCGCTTCGCTGCTGCTCACGGTCCTGCGTTCACCATTAACCGTGATGGTGATCGGCTCTGCGAAAACCTTCGCAATAATCGTCTTGTAATTCTTGGAGCCCTTCTTCCGACCTTTGGGATTGCCGGACTGGCCCTTCTTGAATCGAGTGTGTTTAGGCGGCTTGCCGTAGCCGACCTCATAGTCATCCTTGGGCATCAGGACACCTCCTTGGGATCGGAGACGGCCAGTGCCCGCGGTTCAGTCTCGCTGCTTCGTCGTTCGGCCATCTCAGCGAAGGTCAGGCCGCTTTCGGCGTGGACCGCATCGCAATGGGCATAAGCCTGCCAGCGCCTTATCGAGCGATCGCAGTAGATCGGGTCGATCTCGATCGCTCTGGCGCGCCTGGCGGTCCGTTCGGCCCCGACCAGTACCGTTCCCGACCCGCAAAACGGATCGACCACAATATCGCCGCGACTGGATACATCCATGATGGCGTCGGCGATCATGGCTGCCGGCTTCACCGTGGGATGCAGGGCAAGCTCGTCCATGCGGCCCGCATGAAAGGTGTTGGCACCGCGGTATTCCCAGACGTTGGTCCGGTAGCGGCCACCCGCTCCTAGGCCGAAGGTGTTCTGGTGCGATGCGGTGCCGCTCTTGAACACGAAACACAGCTCGTGCCGTGAGCGATAGAACGCGCCCATCCCGCCATTGTCCTTCACCCACGTGATGACGTTCTTGAGCTCGTCGTAGGCCATTTCACCAGCATCGAGTATCTCGCGCATGTGCCGCTAGTCCATGAAGGCGTAATGGATCGAACCATCAAGGCTATGCGCCGCCATGAGCTTGAACACCTTGCCAAGGAACTCGGTGAACTGCTCGGCGCTCATTTCGCCCGACGCCTTCGCGAACTCGCGGTGCTGCACTTCGCCTAGGCCGCTTACATGCCCCTGGATCGGAACGTTGTAGGGCGGATCAGTGATCGCCATCCTCGCCTTCTCGCCGTCCATCAGGATCTTGAATGAGCTCGGATCGGTTGCATCCGCGCAGATCAGTCGGTGATCCCCCAGAATCCAGAGGTCACCGGCTACGGTGACCGCGGGACCATCATCTGGTTGTGCGTCTTCGGCAGGGTCGGATGGTTCACCCTTCTGGTTCTCGAACAGGATGTCGATTTCCACCGTGTCGAAGCCCGTGTCCTCGAGTTCGACCCCTTCGATCTGGAGCGCCTCGATCTCGATCCTCAGGATCTCTTCATCCCAGACGGCCTTCTCGGCGAGCTTGTTGTCGGCAAAGCGATAGGCACGCACCTGCGCTGGCGTGAGCCGGATCAGCCGGATACATGGGATTTCGGAAAGGCCGAGTTGCAACGCCGCGGCATAACGGCCGTGACCTGCGATGATCACACCATCAGCATCGATAAGCACCGGGTTTGTGAACCCGTTGCGCGCGATGCTGTCGGCGATCTCACGGATCTGTTTTTCAGGGTGGCGCTTTGCATTGCCGGTGTAAGGCTTCACCTGGTCTGGTTTCAGATACTCGATCTCGAGCGGCAGCTCATCTGGCGAGATTGCGCTCGCTACTTTGAGTTTGGACGCACGTCGTCTCCTTCATCAACAATCGTTTCAAGGTCTTTTCCTTTGCTAGATTGTCGACGGGTCGGAGGACCTGCCCACGGCTTGAAAATAAGGAACACCAATCGGTGTTGCAATACTTATCCTGCTCGGCCCCGGTGCCGTTCGGGTGCGGATAGGAGGTTCTGTTCAAGCAGTACGGCCATCTCCGCCAGCTCGATGATGACGCGCGAGCGGTCATTGTACCCTAAAGTGCCGATCGCATTCTCGATTGCATCGCCGCGGCAGAAGTCGGGGGTCAGGAACACTGAGCCTGCACTGCCTTCCTTCTCAGGAAGTACCTCACCGAGCTCGACCTTGCGGAGTAGCATAAACACCCGCTTGTCGGGACCGTTGGTGGTGGAACGCAGGATGGGTGGATCAGCCAGTATCTTGCCGAGCCTGGCTTCGAGCTGCGCACGGATATGCCGCAGCAGAAACACGACCTCAGACTGCTTGAATCCGAGGTCAAGAAGGTCAAGTCCGATCGAAAGACAAAAGGCGTCCGCGAGCGTGAAGCGGACCTCGGCTCCCTTCCCTGGTGGCGGCACCGAGTGAAATGCGTAGCGCTGGCCATTTGGAACTTCCGGCTGGGCGCGGTCGAGGTCGACCAGCTTTCTGATTCTTCCGGCGAAGGTCTGTTTGATCGGGGTCTGCGCGGGTGCCTGACTGAAGGCGCGCCAGATCGCGATCTCCACCTGTCCGCGCGAGTATGTCAGCTGATCTGTCTTGCCCATCCGAAGGCTCTACAGCACCTATCGGTTGAATGGGACAAGTCCCTGCAAGGCCCTTCGAAATTCCCTGCTTGGCGCAGAATTTTCCCTGATATTGGTTTTAGGGAAACTTCTCGCGAAACGGCGGAATTCCGCGGGCTGGACTGCGTCTCTGAGCGCCGGAATATGCGAAAAACAGGAATTTCCCTGCAAACGGGGCCAAAACAGGGAATTTGCACAAGAGAGCGGTTCGCTTCGGACTGCGTCGCGCACCAATCCCTATCCTGCCCGATGATTTGCCTCAGCGGCTTTGCCGCCATCGGGCTGTGTGCGTGCGGCGTACCGGCAATAGGCTGTTCAGGCCTTCGCCGACGAAGCCTCGCGGGAATCAAGCCATTCGGCGGCCTTGACGCCGAAGGTGATCAGGAACGGCACCAGCACGAAGCTGAGCGTGACCTTGGCCAGCACCTGCCCGATCAAAAGATTGGTGATGTCGAATTCGCCGTAGAAAGCGAGCGTCACGAAAATGATCGAATCCACCGCCTGGCTGAGAGCCGATGCGATTGCGCCGCGGATCATCAGGCCGACGGTGGTGGCTTCGCCGCTGCCTCGCAGCTTCGAAAAGATCCAGACGTTGAGCAGCAACGACGTGATGTAGGCGGCAGGCCCCGCCATCAGGATGCGCGGGGTCTGACCCAGCACCGTCTCGAATGCGGCAAGATCGGTGGCGCGGAATTCCAGCATCTCGGGCGAAGCGGGAAGCGACAGGACGAGATAGATTAACGCCGCCGAAAGCGCCAAGGGCAGGAAACCGATCCAGATCAGCCGGTTAGCCAGCCTTTGCCCGTAAAGCTGGGCAATGGTGCTGGTGATCACCACCAGCAGCAGGAACGGAAAAATGCCCGCTTCCACCGCAAGGTTGCTGGGCCACAATTGGACCTGCTTGAACGCGACGACCCCGGCGAGCACCGTCATCCCTCCGTAAAGGATGATGTAGACAAACAGCCCCGTGGGCGTGGCCAGCGCGGCCGCCGCATTGGGGCCGGTCGTTTCTTGCGGTTTCGCGGTGTCGTTCATGTCCAATCGGTAAGCGAGCGCCCTGCAAAAGAAAAGCCGGATGCATCGCAGTTTCACCATGCATGCGAACATCGGCTTGCGGTGGAGCGCGCCAGCGCGCTAGATGGGCGCTGATACAGCGTCGCTGCGGGGGCGGCGTGCGGGATCACAATGGCATATTCTTGAAGGGGCACCGCCTTTTCTGCGGTGAGACACAACATAACCTCCATCCTGTTCAGCCTGCTCGGCATCGTCGCAATCCTTGGCATCGCTTTTCTGCTTTCCTCGGGAAAGAGGAACATCAAGCTGCGCGTCGTCGGCGCAGCCTTTGCCTTGCAGGCTTTGATGGCCGTGCTGGTGCTGCGGACCGATTTCGGCGTTCAGGTGATCAAGTTCCTGTCTGACGGCGTGATCGCGCTGCTGGGTTATTCGGTGCAGGGGATCGAGACACTGTTCGGCCCGATGGGCACAAACCCCTTCGCCAACACCTTCCTGATCGCAGCCCTGCCCGTGATCGTGTTCTTCGCCGCGCTGGTTTCGATACTCTATTATCTGGGCGTGATGCAGCGGCTGGTGCGGTGGCTGGGCGGCGCGATCGGCTGGATCACGGGGATCAGCAAGGTCGAGGCGCTGGGCAGTGCGGCCAATATCTTTGTCGGCCAGTCGGAAAGCCCGCTGGTTGTGCGGCCCTATCTCGCCGCGCTGCCGCCTTCGCGCCTGTTCACGCTGATGTGCGTGGGCATGGCGGGCGTGGCGGGGACGATCCTGGCCGCTTACGCCGCCTTCCTTGGTGACGAGGCCGTGCCTTACTTGCTGGCAGCCGCTTTCATGTCGGCGCCCGGCGGCATCCTGATGGCAAAGATCATCATGCCGGACGATCCTGAGGAAGCCGCCGAACATGACAAGCTGATGGAGGACGTGACCGTTTCCGAAACATTCGAGGACGGCGCGCATCCAGCGAACATTATCGAGGCCGCAGCTCAAGGCACCCAGACGGGCGTGAAGCTGGCCGTGGCTGTCGGCGCGATGGTCATGGTGTTCGTTGCGCTGGTGGCGCTTGCCAACGGTATTCTGGGGGGCATCGGCGGCTGGGTCGGCTATCCGGACGTCACGTTCCAGCAATTGCTCGGCTATGTATTTGCTCCGGTGATGTTCCTGATCGGCATTTCCGATTGGAACCAGGCGCAGATCGCGGGCGGTTTGTTCGGAACCAAGATCGTGCTCAACGAATTCGTCGCCTTCATCGAACTGGGCGCGGTCGAAGGGCTGACCGAACGGAGCCGTTCAATCCTGACTTTTGCGCTGTGCGGTTTTGCCAATTTCTCGTCCATCGCCATCCAGATGGCCGTCACCGGCGGGCTTGCCCCCAATCAGCGACCCGTGATCGCGCGGCTGGGGCTGAAGGCGCTGGCGGCGGGCAGTCTCGCCAATCTTATGAGCGCAGCGCTGGCGAGCCTTTTCCTGCCGTTTTGACGCGCATCAATTACTGATCCTCCAACCTGCGTGAAGGGGCAAGGGCACAATCCCTTGGCACTCCAACGCGCGAGCCTATAAATGAACCTCATGACAGACATTCAATCCGCTGATGGCATCGCCACCGTATCCCTCGCCCAGCCGCTCGAAGACATTGCCGACAAGCTGGGGCGCAGCTTTGCCGAATACGGCTTTGCCGTGATCCGCGATCATGGGATCCCGCAAGAACTGATCGACCGGGCCGAAGCGACATCCAAGGCCTTCTTCGCGCTGCCCGAAGATGTGAAGCGCGCCTATCACAAACCCGGCGCGGGCGGTGCGCGTGGCTACACCCCGTTCGGCACCGAAAAGGCCAAGGATGCCGAGATCTTCGATCTCAAGGAATTCTGGCACGTCGCCCGCTCGCTGCCCGAAGGACATCCGCTCGCCGAATACATGGCCCCGAACGTCTGGCCGGACGAGGTCGAAGGGTTCAAGGACACCTTCAGCACCCTTTTCGCGGCATTCGAAACCGCCGGCGGTCGCGTGTTGGAAGCGATCGCGCTGCATCTTGGACTGGATCGCGATTTCTTCGCGCCGACAGTCGAGGACGGCAATTCGGTCATGCGCCTGCTGCATTATCCGCCGCTTGGCCCGGATGCGCCCGAAGGCGCGATCCGTGCCGCCGCGCATGGCGACATCAACACCATCACCCTGTTGCTGGGAGCAGAGGAAGCGGGCCTCGAACTGCTGACCAAGCAGGGCGAATGGTGCGCGATCGACGTGCCCAAGGGGGCGCTGGTGATCAATGTCGGCGACATGCTTGAACGGCTAACGGCGGGCAGGCTCCGCTCGACCACTCATCGCGTCGTCAATCCGCGTGGTGCCGGGGCGCAGCGTTCTCGCTACTCGATGCCGTTCTTCCTGCATTTCCGGCCCGACTACCTGATCGAGCCGCTGGAGTGCTGCATCACACAAGGCGCGGGAGACGTGCCCGAACCGATCAGCGCTCACGACTTCCTCCAGCAGCGCCTGCGCGAGATCAATCTCGCCTGATTGCAGGTCTGGGCGGTAGCGAATCACCGTCACAAATCGGTCAAATTCAGTCGGTCCCGTGGCAAAAACGCCCTGTCGAGGGGGCGTTTGAGCCCGCCAAAAAAAGCCCGCTTCGTTGCGCAGATGCAACACAGGCCCAGTTTACGGCGGAATTCCGCCAGTTTTCGGGTGCAAAGCCCTGTGGATGAATCTAGCGGCCCGTTGCGTCTCGGCAGGTTTCACAGAATTGTCACAAAACCGTCGCTTTTGTGCAGTGCAACCCGCTTAGGGACGCGCGCATCACATCACTTCTCTCCACCGTGATCAGGGGCACCCTCATATGAAAATAAAGTATCTTCTGGCAGCGAGCGTAGTAAGCCTCTCCGCCGCAGCCACCATCGCAACGCCTGCCTACGCACAGCAGATTACTTCGGGCGTCGAAGGTCAGGTGACCGATGCCAACGGCAACCCGCTGACCGGCGCGACCGTAACCATCACCGACGAACGCACCGCGCAGACCCGTACCGCGACCACCAGCGCAGACGGCAGCTTCCGCGTCCAGTCGCTCCCGCCGGGTGGCCCCTACACCGTGACGGTGACCGCTGACGGGTTCGAAGGCCAGACCGTCGAAGACGTCTTCACCAGCATCTCGGGCAACACCGGCTTCACCTTCGCCCTGACCGAAGGCGCCGCCAACACCATCATCGTTACCGGCGCTCGTGCTCGCGTGACTCAGGTTGCAGTTGGTCCGGGCACCGCCTTCGACACGCAGACGCTCGAATCTTTCCCGTCGATCACCCGCGACATTCGCGACATCATCCGCATCGACCCGCGCGTCGCTCTCGACAACCAGAACGATGTTGATCGTATCTCCTGCCTTGGCGGCAACGACCGTTCGAACACCTTCACCGTCGACGGCATCGTCCAGGCTGACACCTTCGGCCTGAACGGCACTCCGTTCGCCGCGCGTAACGCGCTGCCGCTGCCGTTCGATGTGGTCGATCAGGTTTCGGTCGAATTCGCACCGTTCGATGTCGAATATTCGGAATTCACCGGCTGTCTCGTCAACGTCGTGACCAAGGCTGGTGGCAACCGCTTCAGCGGTTCGGCCTTCATCACCTACTTCGACGGCGGCCTGCTGGCTGACGAAATCGAAGGTCGTCCGCTTCAGGGCAGCCAGGAAAAGCGTTGGGGTGCAACCCTGACCGGCCCGATCATCCCTGATCGCCTGTTCTTCTCGGTCGGTTACGAAGAAACCGATCTGGGTGACGGCAACGAATTCGGCCCGGCCGGCGGCGGTTTCGCCAACGAAGCAAACTTCGTAACCCAGGCACAGTTCGACGAATTCGCCCGCATCGCGCGCGATGTCTATGGTCAGGACGTGGGCGGTTACCCGACCACGCTGGCTGAAGCTTCGATCCGTTACTTCGGTCGTATCGACGCAATCATCAACGACAACCACCGTCTCGAAGCAACCTATCAGCGTCTTGAGGAAACCAATGTCGAAAGCGACACCGGTGCCCAGGAACTGACCGGTCTGAACTCGTTCGAAGACGAAGGCACGATCTCCGACTATTACTCGGTTCGTCTGTACTCCGACTGGAGCGACACGATTTCGACCGAACTGCGCGTGAGCCGCGCCGAAGTCGGCGACGTTCAGGGCCCCGTCGGTTTCGGCGAAGCACAGTCGGACAACCCGGCCGTGCGTCTCGTTGTCGGCGTTCCGCCGGTTGCCGGCCAGACCACCCAGAACGGCATTCTGTCGACCGGCCCGGGCATCTTCCGTTCGGCCAACCAGCTCGATACGAAGATCGATCAGGTCCGTTTCCAGATGAATGTGGACGCCGGTGGCGGTCACTTCCTCAAGTTCGGTACCGAAATCAACGATCTGGAAGTCTTCAACCTGTTCGCCATCAACGCGACCGGTACGCTGTTCTTCCGTAACCTGACCGACTTCGAGAACGGTCTGGTTGCCAGCGGTTCCACCTCCAGCGTGTTCGGCGACATCGCCGACAACCTCGCTGCAGGAAGCCTCGGTGGCGGTACGATCAACGCCACGCCGAGCGGCGATATCAACGAAGCTGCTGCGCTGTTCAGCCGCACGATCTATTCGTTCTACGCACAGGACGAATGGCAGGCGACCGACCAGCTGTCGATCAACGCCGGTATCCGCGTCCAGCTGTATGATGGCGGTGCACCGCGCACGAACCCGACCTTCACCAATCGTTATGGCTTCACCAATGCCAATTCGTTTGCTCGTCTCGACACGGTGCTGCTGCCGCGTCTCTCGGCGACCTACGAATTCAACAATGACGGCTTCTTCTCGAACAGCCGTCTGACCGGTGGTGTCGGCATCTTCTCGGGCGGCGACCCGGTGGTGTATTTCTCGAACGCATTCTCGAACAACGGTTTCTCGACCGGTGAAGGCACCACCTTCCGTTCGGATTGCGCCGGGTTCACCAACCCGGACGGTTCGTTCAACGTCCTGCAGGGCGGCAGCTTCGCCGGCTTCCCGCAGTGCGCGATCGCAGCCGGTTCGGCTCAGGCCGCTGCAGGCCTGTCGGACACCCAGTCGACCGATCCCGAATTCGACGTGCCGACCGTGGTGCGTGCGAACATCGGTTTCTCGACCGACTTCGGCGCAGAAACCGGCTTCTTCAGCAACTGGCGCCTGAACCTCGATTACATCTACTCGCGGTTCAACGACACGCTGAACTTCGTCGATCTGGCTCAGACCCCGAACATCACGCGCGGCCTCAACGGCTTCACCGTGGACGGGCGTCCGATCTACGCTGCAATCGACCCGACGGATCCTGACGCAGCCGGTTGTAACGCTACGCTCTCCTACTCGGGCGGCACGCCGCCGGTGTGGAACAACGTTACCCCGATCTGCTTCAACCGCATCGGTCGTGACGATGAAATCCAGCTGACCAACGGCCCGAGCTACGAAAGCCACGTTGCCTCGATCATCCTGTCGAAGAACTTCCAGGGTGGCCTGCTCACCGATGGCGGTTCGGTCCGCGTCAACTTCGGTTACGCCTTCACCGACTCGGAGAACAACCGCAACAACGGTTCGTCGACCGCAACCTCGTCCTATGACGTGACCGCGGCCTTCGATCGTCAGAACCCGGCTGTGTCGACTTCGAACTTCGAAACTCGCCACAACTTCACCGCTGCAGTGAACTTCCGTGAAGAATTCTTCGATGGGTATGACACCAACATCGGCTTCTTCTTCCGGGCGCGTTCGGGTCTGCCTTACAGCCTGACCTTCGACGGCGGCGGCGTCTTCAACGACAGCTCGTCGGGTTCGGACAACGCGCTGCTCTACATCCCGAGCGGCCCGAACGATCCGAACGTTTCGCCGAGCTCGGATCCGGCAGCGGTTGCCTCGCTGCTCAACTACCTCGCCACCAGCGAAGTGGGCGGCCAGTGCGACTTCGAACTGGGCGAATCGATCGCGCGCAACACCTGCCGCAACGATTGGCACTTCGATCTCGACCTGCGCTTCAGCCAGGAACTGCCGTTCATCGGCAAGCTGACCGGGATCACTGACGATCGCATCACGCTGTTTGCTGACTTCCAGAACTTCCTCAACCTGCTCGACAGCAGCTGGAACGTTCTGCGCGCACGCGGCGATTTCACCGATCTCGTCGACGGTGGTGTGGATTCGCAGGGCCGTTACATCATCACGGGCTTCAACCCGGATGATCAGAACGACCTGCGCATCGGCCCGTCCGCATGGCGCATTCAGGTTGGCGCTCGTTACGAATTCTAATTCGTAGCCAACTTACGACCAGACACGCGCGGCGGGGCCTTCGGGTCCCGCCGTTTGCGTTTCAGGGTTGTTTCAACGCCCTGCAACCCCCATCAACTGCGCTCTGTCATCCGCCAGATCGAGCAGATCGCGGGCCAGTGTCTTGCGCAAATGGGCCGACATGTTCTGCCGGATCGCACGTTCCAGCGCGGCGGCCTGATCGCCAAGCTCGGCTTCACCGAAAACCGCGGCTGTCCCAGCCAGACGATGAACCAGCCGCGCCAGCTCCTCGCCCGTATCGGTCACCGGGCACTCCCGCTCAAGCGCCCCGCTGTCCAACGCACGGCGCACGGCACGGATAGTCTCCTGACGGCGGTTTTCCCATTGGCGTTGCAGCTTTGGCGTATGGTGCTGCGCAGGGGGCGCGGCTTCACTAACCGCTACACCCGCATCGACAATGCGCGTCGGCAACCAGCGTTGGAGTACACGCGCGAGATCAGCAAATGCCAACGGCTTTGCCAGATGGCCCTGCATACCGGCTTCCCGCGCATAGGCGATATCTTCGGGGAAAGCGTTGGCTGTCAGCGCGATGATTGGCAGCACGCCCGCACCGATGCCCTCGGCACGGATGGTCCGCGTAGCGGCATAGCCATCGCAGACGGGCATCTGCACGTCCATCAACACCAGATCAAAAGGCTTGCCGCGCATCATGCCGTCCATCACCATGGCGATGGCTTCATGCCCGTCGTGCGCGACCTCCACGGTTTGTCCGCAGCGCTCCAGCATCTCCAAGCCGAGCACCCGGTTCACCTCGTTATCCTCGACCAGCAGGACTCGCGCTGCATCAGGCATGGCCGTGGCGGGGGCTGGCGGCAGTGTGGAAGGTTCGAGTGTGTCAGGCTCGGCGAGCGAAGCAGGCAGGAAGACAGTGAAGACAGATCCTTCACCAGGCGCGCTCTCGACCGCGATACGCCCGCCCAGCAATTCGGCGAGCTGACGGCTGATGCTCAGCCCCAGACCAGTCCCGCCAAAACGCCGCGCCGTGTCTGCTTCGCCCTGGGTGAAGGGAGAGAAGATGGCATCGACACTGGCTGCGTCGATCCCGATCCCGGTATCGGCAATTTCGATCAGGACTTCGCCATCGACCAGTCGGCATCGGATATCGACCGAACCGCTCGGCGTGAATTTCACCGCATTGCCGATCAGGTTGAGCATGATCTGGCGCAGCCTCAGGCCGTCAGTCACGATCCAGCGGTGCTTTTCCGATCCGTCTTCCTGAGCCTTGTGAAACGAAAGCGACAACCCCTTTTGCGCCGCTGCGGGGGCGTGGAGCGCCGTGCAATCCGCTATCGTGGCGAAGAGATCGACCGGCCCCTTGTCGATCGCCACCTGACCCGCCTCAATCTTCGACAGGTCGAGAATGTCATTCAGCAACATCATCATCGAACGGCCCGATTGGGCGATCATTTGAGCGTGGCGGCGTTCCTGATCGGATAGATCGCCTTGCAGCAAGAGGTCGGCAAAGCCCAATACGCCGTTCATCGGGGTGCGAATCTCGTGGCTCATATTGGCAAGGAATTCGCTCTTGGCGCTGGCAGCATCCTCGGCCTTGCGCCGTGCACGGGTTAGCAGCTGTTCGAGCTCCACCCGCGCAGAGATGTCGCGTGCCGAAATGACGATGCCGCTGCGCATCCCGGTTTCGGAATCGATCGCGATGGCGCAATCGGCTTCGATATAGACAGGCCGCCCATCGCCGGCATCGCAGTCCCGGCGGTAGCTGATCCGCTCCTTGTCGATGTCTCCGCGTAACAGCCGATCGACCACTTCGGCAAAGCGCAATCCTGCATTGTCATGCGTGGTTTCAAAAAGCGGACGGTTGATCAGGTCACCGGGCTCGCGCGCCAGAACCTCCCGCACCGAAGGGGAGGCATAGGTGCAAATGCCGCGCCGGTTGATCCGCAGAACCGCGTCGGTCACGTTTTCCGCCAGCAGGCTCAACTCGCGCCGCCCGCGAACCAGTTCTGCCGTCATGCGATCGCGTCCGGCGAGGATTGCCGCAATCGGCAGACCGGTAAGGAAATTTGCGGCGATGAAAGCCTGCATCACGAACATCTTGCCAATGTCCGTTCCGGCATTGCCGGCAATGGGGCCGTTTCCCGAAAAGGTCATCCAACTGGCAAGGATTGCTGTGCCGGGAACATAGAGCGCCGTCCCCAATCCTCCCAACCGGAACGCCACCAGCAGCGTAATCGGCGGGATGACGAACATCAGCGGATAGGCGCTCTGGCTGAACGCGATCATCACCGCGATCATGCCCCCCAGCATCAGCGCGCCGTGCTCCAGGGTTTCGGCTGCGTTCGAACTGTCCCGCACACGAACTGCCTCTGCGATCAGCAGCACGGCGGGTACGATCAGGATCATTCCCATGCTGTCAGCCAGGAACCAGGCGGCCGCCCCGGCGATGGCATCGGGGACTGACCCGGCCATGCCGAATGCGGCAACGGTTGCAGAAACAACCGGGCCGATGACCCCACCATAGAGCAGAAAACAACCCAGATGGCCGAGATCGGTCATCGCGGGTCGTTCGCCGCATCCCTTGCGGGTCAGCCGGGTGATCAGCGCGATGTCGATCAGGTTCGCTGCCGTCAGGAACAGCGATTGCAGCGGGGCGAAACCGGCATGGGCCTGTGCGCTAAGGCTTGCCAGTGCGATGCAGGCATAAAGGGGCACTTCGCTGCGTGGTCGAGCCAGCAGCAGGACTGCAACCGTCATGGCATTGGGCAGCCACACGCTCGCCAGCACAGCATCGAAACGCGACAGGGCGAGGCAGACAATGCCAAGGACAAAGAAGCCGAAACCCGTCAGCAGCGCGATGCCGAGACTGCGCAGGTCAACCGGGGCAAGGGGGATGGGGAAGGCGAAGGTGTTGATCTTTCTTGCTCCTTCGTGCGCGGGGTCCATCGCGTTTGTCCCGATTGGTGGTATAAGCAGGCCACGCCGCGGACGCGTCTGCGCTGCGGCGAGGAGGGCTGGACGCTAAGGTGGCACAATCGGGATGAGCACCCCTCAACACGGCTATCAGGGAAAACCGAAGCGGCTGAGCTGGCCGCTTCTGCTGGCGATTGCTGTGTTCCACGTGGTCGCGCTGTACGGCCTGTCGCGGCTGCTCGCGCCCGAATTCACCGCGAGTGTGGAGCGCGAAGTCGCGGCGGTCTTTACCGTGACCGTCACCACGCCTGACGAGCCGGAAACTCCGCCCGAACCCGATGAAGGTGCGCAAGGGAATCCGGGTGAGGAGGCCGTGCCGCAGCCGGTGACAGCGCCGCGCACCCCGATTGAGCGCAAGCCCGAACCCCGGCCCGAAGCCTCTTCCACCGGCACGGCGGACCGATCGGGCGCCCGCGAATCTGGCGACGGCACGGGCGCGCAGGGTGACGGGCTGGGCACGGGCAGCGGCAATCAGGGCGGCGGGCAAGGCAATGGCGTCGCGGTGCGCCCCACCGTGCGATCCGGCAGCCTTGATGTGCGCCGCGACTTCCCCGTGCCTGAAGGCGGGCGCGCGGCGCGCTTCGGCACATCCGTCACCGTGTTCTTCACCGTCACCAAGGATGGCCGTGCGCGTGATTGTTCGGTCACGCAAAGCACCGCGGATGCCGAAAGCACCGCGCTTGTCTGCCCGCTGGTGATCGAGAAAATCCGGTTCAACCCGGCGCGCAACCGTGCCGGTGATCCTGTCGAAGCGCGCTATGGTTACCGCGTTGATTTTCGGGAGCGTTAGTTCGGTCTTCACGGGATTTACACAGTTCGGGGGGTAAAGGTCTGCCATGGTCATGCAGAGCCAAATCCATCCTGTGATCCTGTGCGGGGGCAGCGGCACCCGGCTGTGGCCGCTTAGCCGCAAGCAATTGCCCAAGCCTTTCCTGCCGCTGACGGGGGCGCAAACCCTGTTCGAACAGGCGGTTGCGCGGGTGGCTGGCGATGCCCGGTTTGGCGAACCGGTGATTGTTGCCGGGGCCGAACACGCCGATCTGATCGAAACGCAGCTGCATGGCGCGGCTCACCGTCTGATCGTTGAACCCTGCGCCCGCAACACCGCTCCGGCGATTGCCCTGGCGGCGGCGTTGCTCGATCGCGACGCAATCATGCTGGTGTGTCCCAGCGACCATCACATTGCCGATGCAGACGCGTTCCGTGCAGCCGCGCTGGCTGCTGCAGAACTGGCCGCGCAGGATCATCTCGTCGCTTTCGGCATCGCCGCCGATCGCCCCGAAACCGGCTATGGCTATATTCGCAGGGGCGAGCCGCTCGCGGGCGGATACGCCATCGCGCAATTCGTCGAAAAGCCTGATCGCGCCCGCGCAGAGGCCTATCTCGCCAGCGGAGAATACAGCTGGAACGGAGGGATATTCGCATTCCGCGCGGGAGCCTTGCAAGATGAGCTTACAAGGCACCGACCGGCGATGGCGCAAAGCCTTGTTGCGGCGGTGGCCAACGGTACGACGCAAGGCACGCGCTTTCACCCCGATCCCGATCACTTCGCGGCGATTGCCGGGGAATCGATCGACTACGCGATCATGGAACACACCGATCGTGCCGCGATGGTACCCGCCGACATGGGCTGGTCGGACATCGGCAATTTTGCCGCGCTGCATGATGCGCTTGAGCAGGACGGGGCAGGTAATGCCGTGCGTGGCCCGGCGGAGCTGGTGCAATGCGACAACGTGCTCGCGGTGACAGACGGGCCGCGCATCTCCGCGATTGGCGTGAGCGATCTGTGCATTGTCGTGTCCGGTGACGAGGTGCTTGTGACCACCCGCGATGGTGCGCAACTCGTTGGCCGTCTCAAGGGAGCGAGCGAACAATGAGCCTCGCCCCGCGCCCATTGCCGACACGGCTGCTGAACACCCGCATGGTTGAAAAGGTGTGGGGCCGTGACGTGTTGCCCGCACCGTTCGCGACCCCTGCCGGACGACGGATCGGCGAAATCTGGTTCGAACCTCCCCCCGAAATGCCGGGTCTGCTGGCGAAATACCTCTTTCCGAGCGAAAAGCTGTCGGTGCAGGTGCATCCCAGCGATGCGGCGGCATTGCCAGGAGAGGATGGCAAGGAAGAATGCTGGCTGGTGCTCGATGCGGAACCCGGCGCAAGGCTCGCCATCGGGTTCGAACGCGAAGTGCCAATCGAAACGGTCCGCGCGGCGGCGCTGGACGGATCGATTGAAGGCCTGCTGAAATGGCACGAGGCTAGCGCTGGTGACGTATTTTTCCTGCCTGCCGGGACGGTTCATGCCATCGGACCGGGTCTGTCCCTGCTTGAAATCCAGCAGGCGAGCGACTCCACCTTCCGCCTGTACGACTATGGGCGCCCGCGCGAGCTGCATCTGGAACGGGCGCTGGCGGTGCTCGATCCTGCGCCCTATCCGCTTTGCCATCGCAGTTCCGTGGCAGAACGTGGGCGGACGCTCATCGACGCCGCGCACTTCCGGATGGACCGGATCGAAGGGCGGCCCGGACGGTTGCTCGCCAATCGCTATGCGCAGCCCCTGCTTGCCCTGCCGCTGAGTGGCAGCATCAGCGCAAACGGGATCAAGGCGGGGCCGGGGCAATGCCTCTACGCTGATGAGATCGCCGCAATTGATTTTGCGAACGCCGGTGTGACGATCCTTACGCGGCCCAATCAGGGCTAGAATCTAACCGAATTGCTGATCAAGGATCGCTTCGATCTCGTCCCGGCCGTAGGGTTTGCGGATCAGGGCCGAGGCTCCGAATTCGGCCAGCTTGTCGCTCACCTCGGCATAGCCTGTGGCTAGCACGAAGGGGATGCGGCGATTGGCCAGCTCGCGCGCGACAGGGGCCGAGGATTCGCTCCCGAGGTTGAAATCGACGATGGCAAAATCGGGCCTGCGCTGATCAATCGCGCTCAATGCACCGAACACGCTGCTCTCGACATGCACCGTCTTTACACCAAGCCGTTTGAGGTTTTCCTCGGTGTCGAGCGCGATGATCATGCTGTCTTCGACCACCAGAACATGCCGGGGCCGCGCCGCCGCCCCCGCCACAGTGCGTGTGCCTGCGGGGCCGCGATCGTCGTCATTGGCTGCCGATGCGGCCTTTTCGGCGCTGCTTGCCTCGCTCACCGCGTTCTTTTCGAAGAAGCGTTTGGGAATGACAAAATCGGCTTCAAGTCCCGACAGCTTGAAGCGCAAATCTGCCTCGCCTTTCAGCTCGAACGGGATCGATCGTTCGATGATGGTAGAGCCAAAGCCGCGCCGCGATGGTTGCCGCACCGGCGGGCCGCCGCTTTCGCGCCAGCTGATGCCAAGGTCGCCCGTGGGCGTGCGCTCGACATGGATTTCAAGCCGTCCGCGGCTGTCGCACAGCGCGCCGTATTTGGCCGAATTGGTCACCAGCTCGTGCACCACCAGCGCCAGCACCGTGTAGGCTTCGGGCCGGATCAGCACGTCCTCGCCATCGAAGACGAACCGGTCGCGCTTTTCGCTCACATAAGCGGCCAGTTCGGTTTCGAACAAAAGCGACAGCGGGGCAGGGGACCAGTTCTTGCGCGTGATGTTGTCATGCGCGCTCGCCAGTGCGGCGATGCGTCCGCCGATGAGCTGGGCGAATTGCGCGACGCTGAGCGTTTCATCCTGCGATTGCGAGACGAGGCTGCGGATCAGGTTGAGGATGTTGCGAACCCTGTGGTTCAGCTCTGCGATCAGCAGATCCTGCTGTTCCTCGGCACGCTTGCGTTCCTTGGCGACTTCGTCGCTCATCCTCAGCACGACTTCGAGCAGGGTAACGCGCAAGCCTTCGGCAATGATCAGTTCGTCGGCGGACCAGTCCTCGCTGCTGCCTTCGACCGTTTCTGCCCAGGCGGCAAAGCTGCTGCGCGGTTCGAGCCTTTCACCTGACGGTGCGACGGCTTTTGCCGGATTGCCGGCCCACGTCACTGTCGTCGTCAGCGGTTTGCGCCACAGGATCACGAAATCGCGCTGGTTGCGGGAGATCGGTAAAACCAGTGCACCCGCTGCCTTGTCCGCGAATTCGGCGGCTTCGGGAAGGTGATCGGCAAGTGCATTGACCGCCATCAGCGCGCTGGGCGGAGCCGTGGCGAGAGCCGGGGCGAGCCGGGAAAACTGGGCCTTGTCCGGGGCCGCCCCTTGTGCGCGATATTCCCCGTTCATCAGCACCGAAACGCCGTCATGCGGGATCAGGTCGGCCAGCATCTCTTCCAGCATCGGCACGCTGTGGGCGAGCGAAGTGCCGCCCGCGAGCTTGAGCATCAGCTGATCGTGCAATTGCCGCCCGCGCGCGCGCAGCAGATCGGATCGCTCGATCAGCATCCGGTCGAGCATCATCGAGAACATCTGGCTGAAAGTCTCGCACACCGTCCTGAGCGAGAAGGCGGGCAGGCGCGGGGTCATGTGGTGGCACGAAATCATGCCCCACAGCTTCCCGTGCCGCACGATCGCGATTGCCAGCGATGCACCCACGCCCATGTTGCGCATGTATTGAAGGTGCATCTGCGAATGGGCGCGCAACATGCTCATCGAAAGGTCGAGCGGCGCGCCATCGACGCTAATGGCCGGTTCGATGGGGACGGCGTCCGCGTCCATGTCCGCGATCACACGAAAGCGGTTGCGGACGAACAATTCGCGCGCTTGCTGGGGAATGTCGGCACGCGGGTAGCGCAGCCCAAGATAGGGTGTCAGGTCGTCGCGGCGTTCCTCCGCCACGACTTCCCCGCTTTCGTCCGCGTGAAAACGATAGACCATCACCCGGTCATAGCCGAGCATCTGGCGCACCAGCCGCGCCGCCGTCTCGAACAATTCCTGCGGTTCGCGGATCGGTTCAAGCTGGCGCAGCGCCGGGCCGATCAAGGCAAGGTGATCGGCATAGTCGGCGATTGCATGAGGTTCGAATTCGATCACCGCCATAGTGCCCGACTGGTGCACCGCGCAGTCCAGCAGCGGCCCTCCGGCGACAAGGCGGATGCCGAACATCCGCTGGGCATCGTCCGGGCCGCGCATGTCTTCCACCGCCTGTTTGAGCGCTTCCATCGCGCGCGGCAGGAAATGCGAGGACAGGGGCGATCCGGTTTGCGGCAATTCAGGCAAGCCGAGCAATTCCCCGCAATTCAGCGATCGGTGTGCGATCAGCCAGTCAGCCGTAAGCGCGATAAGCCCGCCAAAGTGCTGGATCGCGGCAATGTGATGGATTGCCTCCCTATCGCATTCGGTCTGCTGCGCGGGTTTGGGGTTCAGCTGCATGGCACAGCCTCCGCTTGCATGGCTGTGGCAAGGAAATGATCGAATACCGCGGCCGCCCCTGCGCTGGCATTGGCGAGTTGCTCGTCGCCTCCTTTACCCTCGATCCGGCGACGCAAGCGACCCCAGAAGGCGATCATTTCGGAATCGCCAAGGAACGCGACCGGCAAACCCGTTCCCGTGCCGGCTGTGCGCCGCACCTCCTTGAGGATGGAGCGATTGCCCAGTGCCGAACCGGCCAGTGCCCATGCAACGCCCAGCACGGCATCGCGATCTTGCAATGGTGATGAAAACACCTGGCCTGCGCAGGGCGGATTCGCGTTCATGGCCCGAAGGTCTTGTGCGATCAGCGAGGTCATGTGGGGGGGATTGAGATCAGCTGGAGCATGGCGATCGAGCCACGCCTCTACCGGAACCCGCGCCGCGTGCTGAAGCTGCAGGAAGCGGACATAGTCGGCGGGTGTTTCCCAGCCGGATGCGGCGCGCATGGCATCGTCGAGCACATCGTGCGCCCGCGCTGTTGCCTCACGCAACCGGTATCTCAAATTCACGGCTGGAGCCGTCATATGCATGCCTCGCGCCAAGAAATGCGCATGGCCAAGAACCAGGCGACCGGCTGCTTCGTCAGCAGAAGCGTCAATCAAGGTGGTCAGCCAAACTGTCCAGACAGAATGACATACGGGGCAGCGCTTGGCAAATGCATTGCGCATTGCCACGGATTGGAGAAAATCCCCCAAGGCACTGATTTATATGAAGGTTGCCGAAAAGGGCCTGCGGATCAGCTTTTTTCGAGCAGCCGTCCGCCGTGCTTTTTCACTGCCCGTTCCAGCGTCCCGCTGAGAAAACCGAGCATGGCCGGCAAGTCCATCTCGATCAGAACGCTGTCTTCGGCGATGTCGATCCCGCCCCCGATCCGCTGTCCCGCGGCGGTGATGACTAGGTCCATCCGGTCTTCATGCGGCCAGCTGTTTTCGACCGTGGCCATGCCGGGCGGGAAGTAATTGGCGATTTCATGCCCGTGCTTGTGCATCCGTGCGCGCACTTCTTCCTTGCCGAGCGAATGGGGGAGTGAGACGCGCATCCTATCGTTCCGCCTTCTGCTTTTCCGTGGCGAAATCGGGCAGGGGCACGCCCGAACCTTCCTCGCGCATATCCGCAATCAGTTCGTCACCGCCGTAACGGTAATCGAGATAGCGTGATTTCACCGCGAGATCGTCCAGCGCCCCTTCGGCGAGGCGGCGCGTGACCCGGTCTACCTCGCTCGAAAGCTTGGTGAGGCTTTCGGTCAGGCGCTCGTCAGCGGTTTTGCCCGCGTGTTCTTCCTTGCGCAGATGCGCGGGAACTTTCCGGTAATTGTCGATGGTTTCGGGGATGTATTCTCCCACCAGCTCGCGCACTTCGCCCATGGCCGGATGCGCGGCATCGATGGTCTGCAATTGCAGGCCAAGCGCATCCAGCTGCACACCCAGCTGATCGACAATCGCGGCGGCGGGGGGCGGGAGCGCGCTGCGCTGCGATTCCAGCCACAATTCGGTCCGCGCAACCATCTGCTGCGGGTTGCCCTGTTTCAGTTCGCCGCGTTTGGGCACCTTCACCTTGGGGTAATTGGTGAAGAGGAAGGCCGCCGCCATCACGGCAAGGGCGACCATCATCACCCCGGTAAAGCCGATCCCGTCGAGCACGATACCGGCAACCGATGCGCTGACAAGGATCGTGACGATCGCACCCGCGAAATACTTGGCACGGTTGATCCATACCTTGCGCTTGGCCGCGGCAGAGCCCTTGCCGATGCTGCCCCGGCCCGGGCGATGCGTGCCGCCTTCGTCACGCTGCGTGACTAGCGATTGTTTCGCCGCGCGCAGGATCTGATCGGATTCGCGGGTGGAATCGGTCATCAGCTATCCAGCGCGAGCAGGGACGGTTCCGAAGCGACCTTGGCCTGAGCCTGAGCCTGCCCTTCGGCGCGGGCGATATAGCCTTTCGACTTTTCGACCTCATCCGACAGCACGTTGACGGTCTGCTTCATGCTGGCGAGCGCGCGCACCTTGAAATCGTCGACCTCGTCCATCGTGTCGTAGATGTTCTGGAAAGCGCGCTGCAACGTTTCCAGCGGGATGGTGCTGGAAGCGGCCTGTTCGTGAATCTGTGCGGTCTGTTCGCGCAGCAGCGTGCTGGTCGAATCGATGATGTCGCTGGTGGTCTGATTGAGCGATGTGATCTGCTGCAGCACCAGTTTCTGGTTGGTCATCGCCTGTGCCACCGTCACCGCCGTGCGCAGCGCGCCCACGGTGGTGGTGCTGGCGCGGTCCACGCCCTTCACCAGTTCGACGTTGTTCTTCTTTACCAGATCAAGCGCGAGATAGCCCTGCACGCTGACTGCCATCTGCGTCAGCAAGTCCTGCGTGCGCTGGCGGACATAGAACAGCGCGGATTCGCGCAAAGCCTTGGCCTTTTCGGGATCGCTGGCGTCAAGTTCCAGCGCCTTGGCTTCCAGCTTGGCATCCAGAGCTTTGGCGATGTGGATCATCTGCTCCAGTTCACCCATCGCTTCCCACAGCTTGGCGCGTTCGGTGTCGATCGCGGCATTGTCGAGATGCAGTTCCTTCTTGCCGCTTTCGAGCCGGGCCAGAATCGCCTGAATGTGGCCCTGCGCGCTGGTGTAGCTGTCGAAATAGTTCTTCAGCCGGTTGCCGAAGGGGATGATGCCGAACAGCTTGCGCGGCGACAGCAGCTTGCCCTTGCGGCCCGGATCGAGGTCTTCGACCGTCCGGCGCAATTCCGCCAGATCGCTGCCGACGCTGCTATCGGCATCCATCGCGCGCACCGGCCGATCAAGGAAGCGGTTCGAATGGCCCGCAGCGGCGCGGATCTGTTCCTGGCCCATACGGGTGATCTGATCGACCTTTTCGCCGAAGGCGGGCGAGTTGGCATCCACCGAAACCAGATCGGCGACAAAGGCATCGACCTTCACATCGAGCTTCGATTTCTGTTCGTCCGACACGGGCACCAGCCCTGCCGCCTTTTCCGCGGCAACCACCGGCACCGGATCGGGCGGGGTCAGCGTGAAATCCGTCGCGGTCTTGGTCGCGGTGGCGATGTTCTTTTCGGGCGTCATTTCGGTGCTCATGCGGCGTTTGTGCTCCCTGATCCGGCCCTGCCTCGGGCCGAACTCGTATCTGATAGTGTATTAGTAATCTAAAACACGCGTTTCAAGCCGGATCGAAACTAGCGCGTTTCCCGCTGCCACGCCAACGCGCATTTTCGGCCGCTGTCGGCCCAGCTTTCCCTTGTCTGCAAATCGGTCTAGATGCTGCGTTCAATTCGGGAAAATACGATCCGTGACTGACGAAACCACTCCTCCGCCCGCACCTTCCAGCTCCGGCTACACCCCGCTCCCCAACAAGGACATCGGCGCGGTACAGGGCGAAGGCATGTCGATCACCCGCGTGCTGTTCAGCTTCCGTCGCTGGTGGCGCGAAGATGTGATCGGCACGGTCGAACAGGCCGAAGTGATCGAGAAGCGTCGTGAAGACTGCCTGATGTCGGAACGCTACCTGTTCATGACCGCGATGAGCGCGGGCATTGCGGTGCTCGGCCTGTTGCTGTCATCGCCGGCGGTGGTGATCGGCGCAATGTTGCTGTCGCCGCTGATGGGGCCGATCATGGGTTTGGGATTTGCCTTGGCGATCGGCGATTACCATTGGCTGCGGCAATCCGCGAAAAGCCTTGCCTGGGGCACGGTGATGGCCGTCGGGCTTACAGGGGCGTTGGTCTATCTGTCGCCGATCCAGACGATCACGCCGGAAATCGCCGCACGCACCCAGCCGAACCTGTTCGACCTGTTCGTCGCGCTGTTTTCGGCAATGGCGGGCGCTTATGCCATGATCCGAGGGCGCGAAGGCACCATCGTCGGCGTGGCGATTGCCACCGCCTTGATGCCGCCGCTCGCCACAGTCGGCTTCGGTCTTGCGACATGGAACTGGACGGTGTTTTCGGGCGCACTGCTGCTCTATGTCACCAACCTCATCACCATCGCGCTCACGGCATGGGCGATGGCGCGGCTGTACGGGTTCCAGACCAACCTCAGCCAGCGCAATTCGCTTTACCAGAACATTGCCGTTGCCGCCGTGTTCGTGGCTCTGGCGATCCCGCTGGCCTATTCGCTGCAACAGATCGCGTGGCAGACCAATGCCCAGCGCATCGCGCGCGACGAAATCCGCGTTGCCTTCGATCCCAATGCCTTGATCGATTCGCTCGCCATAGATTTCGCGTCCGACCCGGTTTCGATCACTGCGGCGATGCTGACACCCAAGATCCAGCCCGAAGCCGAAGCGAGGATCGAACGCGCGCTGACGCAGCGCCTTTCGCGCCCGGTCGAGCTTACCTTGACCCAGTATCAGGTTCCCACCGGAGCAGCCGCCGCCGAACAGGCCCAGCTTTCCGCCGCTCGCGCCAATGAAGAAGCGGTCGCGCTGGAGCGGGCTGAAGACCTTGCCACGCGGCTGGCGCTGGTGGCGGGCGTATCAGAAGACGAAGTCACGGTGGACCGCACTCGCCGCCGGGCGACGGTGCGCGCTGAACGGCTCGATGGGGCGACTCTGGCGGCCTATCGCGCGCTCGAAGCCCGAATTGCCGCGACCGAGCCGGACTGGATGATCGAGCTGCTGCCGCCGATTGGTGATCTGCCGGACGAAATCGCCTTTGACGAAACCGGCCCGACGCCCGAGGGCGCGCAAGCCTTGGCCACGGTCGAATGGGCTTCCAAGCGGATCGACCTGCCGATCGTGCTGATCGGGCCGTCGGATCAGGCAACGCAGGCAGCGGAACTGCTCGCCCAGCGCGGCGTCAGCGTGACGGTGCGCAGCGCGGGCGGCCCCCTGCGTGCGGACTGGGGCGGGAATTAGTCGGATACAACCGCGCGCAAATGCGAGCAGCCTCGGCAGCGAAGCAGGAAGCGATTACGCTGCCAGCTGGATCGGGACGATTTCGCCTGACAGATACAGCTTTTTCGCCTTGGCGCGCGACAGTTTGCCCGAAGACGTGCGCGGCAGGGTGCGCGGGGGCACCAGTTCGACAACGCAGCTCATGCCCGTGACCGAGCGTACCTTGTCGGCGATCTGTTCGCGCAGGCGCACCCGTTCAACCGGATCGGCAACGCGGCAGTGCACCAGCACGGCGGGCGCTTCCTCGCCATTGTCGGTTTCGATCGAGAAGGCGGCGATGTCGCCGTGGTTGAAGCCGGGCAGCTGTTCCACCGCCCATTCGATATCCTGCGGCCAATGGTTCTTGCCGTTAATGATGATCATGTCCTTCGCCCGGCCGACGATGAACAGATAGCCGTCGGCCAGATACCCCATGTCACCGGTGTCGAGCCAGCCATCGACGAGGCAATCCTCGGTCGCTTCGGGATTGCGGAAATAGGAATGCATCACGCTGGGGCCGTGGCACCAGACCTTGCCGATCTGGTGATCGCCCTTGGCGTGCCCGTCTTCGCCGCGGATTTCGACCTTCATGTCAGGCAGCGCCTTGCCGCAATTGACGATCGCGCGGTAACGGGCGGGGCGGCTGATGTCGCGCGGAGTGCCCGACAGGCGCTCTTCCTCTACCAGTTCGACGCGGATACCTTCGCCCGGCGGCATCACGGTGACGGCCAGCACCGCCTCGGCCAGACCATAGGACGGGGTAAAGGCAGAGGCCTTGAACCCGGCATCCGAAAAGGCGTTGACGAAATTCTGCATCACGTCGGGCCGGATCATGTCCGCGCCGTTCCCCGCGATGCGCCAACGCGACAGGTCGAACCGTTCGCCGACATTGCTCTGGCTGGAAATGCGGCGCGCGCAAATGTCGTATCCGAAGGTCGGCGAATAGGACAGCGTGTTGCCCGGATTACGGCTGATCATGTCGAGCCATGCCAGCGGACGGCGGGCGAAGGCATCGGGCTTGAGATAATCGGCCGACACCTGATTGGCGATCAGCGAAAGGAAGCAGCCGACCAAACCCATGTCGTGATACCACGGCAGCCAGCTGACGCAGCGATCATTCTCGCCCAGATTCATCGTGGTCGAATGACCATAGAGATTGTGCAGCAGCGCCCTGTGAGTGACGGCAACCCCGGTGGGGAAGCGGGTCGAGCCGCTGGAGTACTGCAGATAGCAGATGTCGTCCGGGCTCGCCTTGGGCAGCTCGGTTTCGGTCGCTTCGCGCTTGGAGAATTCCTGCCAGCTGGTTGCGGGGCAACCCTGCCGGGCGGCGGCGGCTTCGGCCATTTCCGCGATTTCTTCGGGATAGATCAGGATCGCCGGATCAGAGCTTTGCAACTGCACCGCCAGCTGTTCAATGTAATTGTCCTTGCCGCCAAAGGTTGTCGGCAGTGGCAGCGGGACCGGCCAGGCCCCGGCATAGACGCAGGCGCAGAACAGCGCGGCGAAATCCGCCCCCGTTTCCGCGATCAGCGCCACGCGGTCCTGCGGGCCGATACCGGCGCCGATCAGGCGATAGGCCATTTCCAGCGCGTCCTCGCGCATTTCGACATAGGGATACACGCGCTCCAATTGCCCGCGCATGTCATGAAAATTGAGGCCTTTGCGGCTGCGAGCAGCGTAATCGATCGCGTCGTTGAAGGTTTCGAACTGCGCGCGGATTCGCGGCAGGTCGCAATCGTTCGGCGTCGGCGTCAAAGCGGCGTCGGTCATTTCCTAGCGATACCCGTCATTTGCTGCGCATGTCTGCGCCTTGTATAGTGTCCCCCTACCGTGCTCACTCGCATGCGCAACGGTTCAAACTTTCCCATTTGATAAGGACTGTGGCACGAATAAGGCGAAATGGTTTCACAGGAAAGCAAAACGTCATCGCGTGGTAGCGGCCGGACCGATGGATCGGGCAGCGGATCGGAGCGCAAGCGCGCGCGCAAATCGCGCCCGCTGGACGAAACGAGCTTGCGCGATCTGGCGCTTTCCTATGTCGCGCGTTTTGCCACCACCGGGGCCAAGCTCGAAGGATATCTTGCCCGCAAGCTGCGCGAACGCGGCATTGCCGAAGATGCCGATGGCCGGGTGCGCGAAATCGATGTCACCGGCATAGTCACCCGCTTCATCGAACTGGGTTACATCGATGACGATGCCTATGCGCGCAGCAAGTCGCGCGATCTGACGGCACGCGGATACGGTGCGCGCCGGGTCGAGCAGGCGCTTTGGGCGGCGGGTGTGGAAGAGGGCGTGCGCGCCGATCATACGCCCGGAGAAGCCGACAGTCGCCGCGCGGCGATGCTGCTTGCGAAAAAGCGCCGCTTCGGCCCCTACGCCCCCGAAGCCGATCCCGACGAAGCGCCCGAGGAACGGCACAAGCGGCGCGAAAAACAGGTTGCCGCGATGCTGCGTGCAGGCCACTTGTATGAACACGTGGCCTTTGTCCTCGAAGCCGCCACCCCCGACGATCTCGATCAATGGCTGATCGAAGCCGAAGACGAAGAAGAAACCGCAAAGGAAGCTGGTTCATGGTAAGACTGACCGCCCCGATTGCCGCCCTGTTTGCCGTTCTGGGGCTGGCCGCCTGTTCCGCCAATGGCGCTGCGCAGGAAGCGCCGGTTGCGCCCCCCGAAACTCAGGCCGCTGCCGTCCACCCCGAATCCGGGCTGGAACTGATCGATGTGACCGTGCTCAGCGGGGACAAGCGCCATGTTTTCGTGACCGAGGTCGCGGCATCGAACGAGGCGCAGCAACGCGGCATGATGTTCCGCACGCAAATGGGCGATGACGAGGGGATGATTTTCCCCTCCTACGTCCCGCAGATGCGCAGTTTCTGGATGAAGAACACGCCGTTGCCGCTCGACATCATCTTTATCGGAGAGGACAATCGCATCATCAATATCGGTGATGGCGTGCCCTATTCCACCGCCAGCGTCGCATCCGACGGCCCGGCCATCGCCGTGTTCGAAATCCGCGGCGGGTTGTCGGCGGAACTGGGGATCAAGCCGGGCGATCTGGTCGAATGGAAACTGCCCGAAGGCGCGGCGCCCTGATCATTGCGAGCCCCATCCGGGGCGCGGTATCCTCGGCCCTATTGGGCCTGCGGGCGCGCAGTCGCGCTTGCGGCCCGCTTCGCGGTCCGGCTTCAGCGCGACAGTGCTGCCCATTGGTCTCGTTTTTCCGATGGGCGTGCATAAAACCGGCATTCCATCGAACTCTCCGTCTTGGCGCTCCGCTCCAATTCGGCTAACGGCTCGGCCCATGGGAATCCTTGGCAAAATCTTCACCTGGTGGGACGGTGCGACGCTTGGCACGCATTGGTGGTCCACCCGCGTCGGCGGCGAACATGTCGGCACCGATGCGCAGGGCAACAAATATTATCGTGCCAAGGGGCGCGGTGGGCCGAACACCGGCTCTTACACCCAGAAGGAACGTCGCTGGGTAATCTACAACGGCCCGAACGATTCCAGCCGCGTGCCGAGTGAATGGCACGGCTGGCTGCACGGCTCGTTCGACGATGTCCCGGAAAGCTTTCTGCCTCCGCCCAAGATCTGGGAAGCCGACTACACGCCAAATCTTACCGGCACAGCGCAGGCATATCGTCCGCAGGGCGCGCTTGAGCGTGGCGGCAAGCGCGCCGCGGCTGATGGCGATTACGAAGCCTGGAGCCCGGAGGGCTAGGCCCGGAGTCGCGATGCGCGTTTCAGCGGTCTTCCTTTCCGCCATCGCGGTTCTGGTTCTCTCCGGTTGCGAGCAGGAGACGGACGGCGAAAGCGAGAGCGTCACCGTGCCTGTCGAAGCAGAGGGTGCAACAGACGCGGCGGAGCCTTCGACTCCGCTTGAAGTCGGCCAGTCGACCCCGATGGCCGAACGCGTGGCGACCATCGGCCTGCTGAACAAGCGTAACAACGTCACCAAGGATTTCGAGCTGCGCCCGGGCGAAAGCGTCGAGGACGGACCGGTGATCCTGACCCTCGCCGCTTGCGAGCGCACCGCGCCTTACGAAATGCCGCAGGAAACCGGGGCATTCGTGCAGGTCGACGTGCGCGAACGCGGCGATGATGAACACACCCGCGTCTTTTCCGGCTGGCTGTTCAAGGAGAACCCCAGCCTCAACGTGGTCGAGCACCCGATCTACGATGTCTGGGTCAAGAATTGCGCAATGGCGTTTCCGGGCGACGAATAACCCGCTCCGGCAGCGAATTCGCGATAGGCCGCGTCCAGCCACATTTGAGGTTTGCCCCGCGCCTGATGCAGCAGCACCAGATAATCGGCCTGCGGCATTTCCACCGCGCCCATGGTTGCCAGATGATCGGTCATGAACTGGCAGTCGAGCAGGGTGTAACCGGCCTTGTTCAGTATCGCCACGAGCCAACACAGCGCGACTTTGCTGGCGTCGGTCGAATGGCTGAACATGCTTTCACCGCAGAACACCTGATCGAAGGCGACGCCATAGAGTCCGCCTACCAGCAGGCGTTTGCCCTGCGTTTCGATCCAGCATTCGATCGAATGGGCATGGCCGGCACGGTGCAGCGCCGAATAGCTGGCGACGATCCTTTCGCTGATCCAGCTTTCGGGATGGCCGGGACGCGGTGCGGCGCAGGCACGGATCACGTCCTCGAACGCTTCATCCATCGTCACTTTGAACTTGTCGGCGCGCAGCACCTTGCGCAGCGATTTGGAGACATGCAGCCCGTCCAGCGGGATGATCGCCCTGTCGCGCGGTTCGACCCAGAAGATGTCCTGATCCTCGCGCGAATCCGCCATCGGAAAGATCCCGCTGCGATAGGCGAGCAGCAGGGTCTCAATCGGAATCGGAGATCGCAGCGGCGAATGCATGACGTGCGCAGCCATACCAGCGCCCTGCGCCAAGGCTAGGCCGGATGCGACAGGCGGTGGCGTAAATTCGCTCGCGACAAGGTGGCACTTGCGTGTTGCGTATTGCGATGGGGCGCTATAAAGGGCGCGTTCCCTGCAGGGGTGTAGCTCAGTTGGTAGAGCATCGGTCTCCAAAACCGAGGGCCACGGGTTCGAATCCTGTCACCCCTGCCAACTCTTTATTGAAGCCCAAGAGACTGAAAATAAACGAGTTTCTCTTCGATTCAAAACCCCGTGGCACCCCGTCGTGGCACCCTGTCGTGGCCTTGATCACGCGACTATGAATCGGCCCGGCTGGATGGGCAAGACCGATCCCGCAAAAAGCTCCCAGGTATCCACGCGTCCTGCACAGGGTTGTCCCTGCCTCCCAATCATTCGCGCAAGCGCTCCCTTGGTATTGCGGCCCGGACCGTACGAGGTCACGGCAGGTCGGCGCTCAGCCTTTTTCGCCCGGTGAAGTCGGGAACCTCGAATGCGCCGCCCACTCCAGGGCAAGAGCTCCCGATCCCATTCCAAATAGTGATTGGACGAATGCCCGCGAAGTCAGGTCCCTTGGCCTTCGCATCTATTGCTGGATCCAACCTATCGGCGGGTGAGCCAGTAGGCGCGCCGCCCGCGGCCCTGTTGCTGGTCGCAGTTCCCGGCTGGGTCAGGCTTACGACCGCGACAAGCAAATCTTTCGCCTTGCAGGTCGGAAGCCTGCTGGCGATGGTCGGCTATGTGGTCTTCTGGATCGTGCAAGCCGACCAGACCGCTTTCCTGTTCGCCGCCATCGCCTGCATCGGGCTAGGCTCGTCCGCGCTCGCCGTGCTGTTCTGGTCGATGCTGCCCGACACGGTGGAATATGGAGAATGGAAAACCGGCAACCGGGCGGAGGCAAAGGTGTTCGGCTTCGCCACCTTCGCCCAGAAGGCCGCTGTCGGGATTAACGCCCTCTTGCTCGGGCTACTGCTCGATCTTTCCGGTTTCAGAGCCAATAGAGACCAAGCTCCCGATACCCTTTTCGCAATGGAGGCCATCATGGTCGGCATTCCTTTCCTCGGAGCTATGACGATCGCGCTGATAGCCCGCTCATACAGGCTGGATAAACGGCTCCATGACAACATTAGGCGCGAGCTCGCCGCGCATAAGTGATGCTGGGCAGCCTGTCAGTTTGGCTCATGATGTTAGGTCTTGAACGCGGCGTCTTCGCCTGCTTCTGCTTGAAGACTTTCACCGATGAAAAGCTCGCTCTTGGTCGGAGTTTAAGCTCTCCAGCGCAAAAGCAGCTGACCACCCAGACCCGAACATAAGCGCGGCCAATCGGTCATCCCAATAGCAGTCTGGCGGCTTTTGGCGGAACCAGTCGTTCAACTTAGCGGTCGCCAACGACCGGGTTTGGGTCGGAAACAGTTATCTAGTGAGCAGGCTGTAGATTTCCGTTGAGATTTGACCCGGGATTTTCATCGAGAAGTGACCCGGGTTGTTGGTAGCTATGTCCGTTCGGACTTGGGTTTGGTCAAGGGTTGGACGTTCTCCTTTTTGGTTTTGCGCTGTGCGGCGGATGCCTTGAACCGGAAGCTGTCGTTGCCGGTTTCGAGGATATGGCAGTGGTGGGTCAGCCGATCGAGCAGCGCGGTGGTCATCTTGGCATCGCCGAACACGCTGGCCCATTCGCTGAAGCTCAGATTGGTGGTGATGAGCACGCTGGTGCGCTCGTAGAGCTTCGAGAGCAGGTGGAACAGCAATGCCCCGCCTGACTGACTGAACGGCAGATAGCCCAGTTCATCCAGGATGATCAGGTCAAGCCGCAGCAGGCGTTCGGCCAACTGGCCAGCCTTGTTCTGGGCCTTTTCCTGTTCGAGCGCATTGACCAGGTCGACCGTCGAGAAGAAGCGAACCTTCTTGCGATGATGCTCGACCGCCTGAACGCCGAGCGCAGTGGCAATGTGGGTTTTGCCCGTCCCGGGGCCGCCGACGGCGACGACGTTGTGCGCTCCATCGATAAAGTCGCAGCGATGCAGCTGGCGCACCATGGCCTCATTGATCTCGCTGGCAGCAAAATCGAAGCCGGCCAGATCCTTGTAGGCGGGGAACCGCGCGGCCTTCATCTGATAGGCGATCGAACGCACCTCACGCTCGGCCATCTCGGCTTTGAGCAGTTGGGACAGGATCGGGACTGCAGTATCGAACGCAGGCGCCCCCTGCTCGATGAGATCGCTGGCCGCTTCGGCCATGCCATACATCTTGAGGCCGCGGAGCATCACGACGACAGCCGCGCTGGCAGGGTCATGACGCATGGGCTGTCTCCTTGGCGCGCAGCGTATCATAGCGCGCCACATCGGCTCTGGGCTCGCTCGTCAGCGACAGCGCTTGCGGGGCGGCGATAGGATCGGGGACAGCGGGCTTTCCATCGACCAGGCGGTGCAGCAGGTTGAGAACGTGGGTCTTCGTGGCAACGCCTGCCTCAAGTGCCAGCTCGACCGCGCACAGGACCGCCTGCTCGTCGTGCTGGAGCACCAGCGCCAGGATCTCGGCCATTTCCTTGTCGCCGCCGGGGCGCTTCAACAGTTGCCCCTGTAACTGCCTGAAGGCATCGGGCATCTCGGTGAACGGGGCACCATTGCGCAGGGCACCGGGCTTGCGCTGGATCACCGCGAGATAATGCCGCCAGTCATAGACCGTCTGCCCGCCGCTGCGGTGAGAGCGATCAATAATCCTCTCGTGTTCACACAGGATCTGCCCCTCGGCGGCGATCACGATCCGCGCGGGGTAAACCCGCAATGACACCGGCCGGTTCGCAAAGCTGGCTGGCACGCTGTAACGGTTGCGCTCAAAGTGCACGAGGCAGATCGGCGAGACCCGCTTGGTATGCTCGACGAAGCCGTCGAACAGCCCACCCAGTGGCATCAGGCTGGGCAGTTCCTCCGCATGCACCTGCGCGATGGTGCCCGGCAAAGTGCCATGCGGGATCTCGGCCCATTGCGCGATGCATTGCTCCTCGAGCCAGGCATTGAGGGCATCAAGATCAGCGAAGGCTGGCATGCGCTGCCACAACCGGCGCCGGGCGTCCTGAACGTTCTTCTCGACCTGGCCCTTTTCCCAACCGGAAGCAGGATTACAGAACTCAGGCTCGAACAGATAATGGCTGGCCAGCGCTGCGAACCGCGCATTGACCTGCCGCGCCTTGCCAGTGCCGACCTTGTCCACCGCGGTCTTCATGTTGTCGAAGATCCCGCGGTGTGGAACACCGCCCAGAACCCTGAACGCCTGTGTCAGCGCATCGAACAGCATCTCATGGGTCTGCAGCGGATAAGCCCTGACGATAAAAGCCTTGCTGTGCGCCAGCTTGGTGTGGGCCGCCTGCAGCTTCACACGCTCCCCAGCGATTATGGCCCAGTCCTCGCTCCAGTCGAACTGGAACGCCTCCCCCGGCGCAAACACCAGCGGCACGAAGGTCCCGCGCCCACTGGTCTGCTGTTCATATTGCCGCTGCGCCTTCCATGCCCGCGCAAAAGCGGCAACGCGCCCGTAGGAACCGTCAAATCCCAACGCCACCAGATCGGCGTGCAACTGCTTCACCGTGCGCCGCTGTTTGCGCGACTTGCCAGCCTCAATCCGCAGCCAATGCGACAGCTTCTCCGCAAACGGGTCCAGCTTGCTGGCACGCTCGGGAACCCGAAAATGCGGCTCCACCGCGCCGCTGCGCAGATACTTGCGGATCGTGTTCCGCGACAAGCCAGTGCGCCGCGCGATCTCCCGGATCGGCATCCGATCTCGCAAATGCCAGCGACGGATTACACTCAGTAACGCCATGTCGATCACTCCTGTCTCCCTCGCTGCTCACAGCAAGGAACCGGTCAAAACATGGGTCAAATCTCAATGAAAACTCACCGCACTCCCGGGTCAAATCTCAACGGAAATCTACAGCCCGACGCCTGTCTGTGGCCGCGCTGCGCGGTCTGGCGATCGACCACATCGAATATGGCTCGGAAATGCATGCCTCGGTCGCGGCGATGTTGAAAGAGATGCTCATGGGATTTGTCGGCGTTGGCGGGCAGGCTGGAGAGTCTCCCTCAACCATCGACTGATCGCCGCCGTCCTATAGCCTGACCCATCCTGACAACGCTGCCCGGGCGCAGCTTCTCCAGCCAATCGGCCCGCCCCGGTTCGAACAGCAGCACTACGGTCGATCCCAAGTGGAACTGCCCCATTTCGTCCCCGGCGGCGAAGTCCCATGCTTCCCCGGCAAAGTCCTCTCGCACCACACTGCGCCCGTGACCGGTGAAGCGATGCGGCCAGACCGTGTCGATTCCGGCGACGATCATCGCGCCCACCATCACACTGGCGAAGCTGCCGGCGGGGCCATCGAACAGGCAGGCGAGGCGTTCGTTGCGGGCGAACAGCCGGTCGACTTGCTCCGTCGTCGTTCCGTTCACCGAGAACAGATCGCCCGGAATATAGGCGGTAGTGCGCAGGCGTCCGGGTGCAGGCAGGTGCACGCGGTGATAGTCGCGCGGCGATAGGTAGATCGTCATGAACTGCCCGCCTTCGAACCGCGCTGCCGTCTCCGCGCCGAGGCCAAGCAGCTCGGCGGCGCTGAAATCGCGCCCCTTGGCCTGAAAAATCCGCCCGCCGGTGATGGTGCCAACCTGGCTGATCGCACCGTCTGCCGGACTGAGGATGAATTCCGACGCATCGGCCAGCGGCCGCGCACCGGGCCGCAGTTCGCGGGTGAAGAAGTCGTTGAAGCTGGCAAATTCCGAAAGCCCCCGAGCGGCCTCGGCCATGTCGACGCCATAGGTGGCGGAAAAGCGGCGGATCATCCAGTCCTTGAGCCATACCCGCTCGCTCGATGCGAGGGCTCCGGCCAGGCGCGACAGGGCATGTTGCGGGGCGAGATGCTGAAGCAGGACGAAGGGGGAGGTCATGCTCGGATACCTGTCAGGCGCTGCGCCGGAAGCGGGCGGGGTCATAGTGCTGCGGGTCGAGCTCGGCGGGCTGGCGGAAGGTGCCCGGCGCGATCAGATGCGCGGCGAGGGCGACGACGCCGGCGGCAGACTGCACGCCGAAGCCGCCCTGTCCGACCAGCCAGAAGAAGCCGGTTTCGTCCGGGTCGAAACCGATCACGGGCACGCGGTCGGGGCTGAAGGTTCTGAGGCCCGCCCAGGCGACGGGCTTCTTGCGCACTTCCCAGTCGATGTAATGCGCCATCCGCTCAGCCCCTTCGGCCAGCGTCATGTCGTCGGCGGCGGCGTCGTGGGCCTCGACATCGGTCTCGTCGGCCGGCGAAAGTATGAAGCGGCCTGCATCGGGCTTCACATAGAAGGTTTCGAGCGCATCGATCAGCATCGGCCAGTGGTTGCTGCCTTCAGGTGCCTCGATCAGGGCGGCGGTGCGCAGCTTGGGTTGCAGGCCGACTGGGGTGACGCCCGCTAGTTGCGCGAGCTGATCGCCCCAGGCCCCGGCGGCGTTGACGATCAGCGGGGTGGTGAGCGGGCCGTTGGTGGTCTCAAGCAGCCAACCGCTACCGCTGCGGGCGATCCGGGTGATCGCTGCCTTGCACATCAGCGTGCCGCCCCGCGCGGCGAACTGGCGCAGATAGCCCTGGTGCAGGGCATCGACGTCGATATCCTGTCCGCTCTCGTCGATTGCCGCCGCGCAGAAGGCCTCGGGGCGCAGCAGGGGAAAACGCGCCTGCGCCTCGGCGCTGGTGACCGGCACCAGCGCGCCGCTGCTGTGGGCAACCTGATCTGCCAGCGCCGCCTCGCCTGCTTCGTCGGCAATCATCACCATGCCGCGCGGGGCCAGCACCGGATGGGGCCAGAACTGCGGGTCGAGCATGCCGAAGCGTTCGAGCGCCAGCGCGCTCAGCGGCTGCACGCGCGGGCCGCCATAGGTAAGGTGGAACATCGCCGCAGAACGCCCGGTCGAATGCATCCCGGGGCGCGCCTCGCGCTCCAGCAGCAGGACGCGGGCGGTGGACGCCAATTCTGCCGCGAGCGAGGCCCCGGCGATCCCGGCGCCGATAACCACGATGTCATGGGCGTTTGTCATTTCTGGCTTTCCCTGTTGCGCCAGCCATCAGTGAGGGCGGGCCGGTCGATGGCGAATTCGGGGAGGGTGGGGCCGCCTGACTGCACCATGTCGGCCACCAGCTCCCCGATCGCCGGTGCATGCTTGAACCCGTGGCCCGAACAGGCCGAGACCGCGATCACCCGGCGCGCGTCAGGCAGGCGGTCGATCACGAAATGCCCGTCTGGGCTTACGGAATAGCGGCAACCCGCCGAGCGCAGGCCGCGCATCGTGCCAGCCAGGCGCCCGGCCAGATGGGTGTCAATCAGAACGTCGCGCGATGCTGCATCACAGCGGGCGGGCGTGTCTGCATTGCTGTCTTGCTTGCGCGACTGTTCCGTGGCGACCTTGATTTCTCGCGCCGCGCCGATTTGCGGGAAGCCGTAGAAAATGTCGTCCGGCCCTTCGCCATGCAGCCAGAGATAGACCGGGCACCGGTCGCGGGCAAAGGCATCCGCCGTGCTCGGCTCCAGCCAGTGCAACTGCTGCGGAAAAAGCCGCACCGGAGCAAGGGCGCTCCCCAGCAGCTGTGGGAGCCACGGCCCGGCGGTCATCACCAGCGTGTGGGCGCTGTATACGGCGCGGTCGGTGCGCACCGTGATCCCGCCGCCGTCGTCGCTGAAGCCAGGGAAGGTCTCCCCCGTGTGCACCTGCGCTCCGTCGGCGGCAGCATCGGCCAGCAAGGCGCCAAGCGCGCTTTCGACATGGACGAAGCCGCCGCCGGGCTCGAAATAGCCGCGGGCGTCATCGGGCGGGGCAAAAGCGGGGAAGCGCTCGCGGATCGCGCGGCCATCGAGAAATTCGTGACGGATGCCGTGGCGCTGGGCGATCGCCGCAGTGCGATCGAAGAATCCGCCCATGCCGTGCAGTTCCCCGCCGCCCCTGCTTGTGTCGATAGTGAGAAACCCGCATTCTTCGAGGAGGCGCTCACCGATGCGGTTTTCCAGTTCGCGCCAGATCGCATGGCTGCGCTGAACAAGCGGGACATAGACATCCCCCTCGCCCACTGCCAGCCGGGTCGCGCGGGTCTCGCCGTGCGTCGAACCATGCGCGTGGGGCGGGGTGTAGCAGTCGATCCCGAGCACGCGCAGTCCCGCGCGGGCGAGGGCGCGAAGGCAGGCGCTGCCCATCGCGCCCAGCCCGATCACGATCACGTCATGCGCGCGCACCGCCATGTCAGAAGTTGGCGAGTATGCCGACCCCCTCGGCCTCGGCGGCGCTGAGGATGTGGTCGCAGGCGATCAGATCCTCGGCCACCATGCCGAGCGACTTGAACAGGGTGATGTCATCGGCGCTCCGGCGGCCCTTGCAGGTTCCCGCGATCACACCGCCGACGCTGCCGAGAATGTGCTCTTGCGTGATCGCGCCAGCCTCCAGCGCCCGCCGCAGATCGCCGCCGAGCGCCAGCGCGCTGTCGCGGAAGTCGACAAACACGCGCGAGCGGACGAGCGTTTCGTGGTCGATCTCGGAGGTGGTGGGAATGCTCGATCCCACCACGTTGACGTGCTGGCCCGCGCGCAGCCAGCGTCCTTCGAAATAGGGCTCCTTCGCGGCGGTGGTGAGGCACAGGATGTCGGCGGTGGCCGCCTCCTCGGGCGTGGCGACGGCCCGCACGCCTTCGCCGAGACTGGCCGCAAAGGCCTGTGCTCTGTGCAGATCGCGGCCCCAGACCAGCACCTCGCGGATTGGCCGCACCGCGCGGATCGCGGCGACATGGGTATGCGCCTGCTCCCCATAGCCGAAGATGCCGAGGCTCGCCGCATCGGGATTGGCGAGCGCATCGGTCGCCGCCGCCGAGGCGGCAGCGGTGCGGATCGCGGTGACCTCGCGCCCGTCGATCATCGCCATCAGGCGGCCATTGTCGGGATCGAATAGCAGGATGGGGCCCTGATGCGATCCCAGTTCGGTGCCGAAATTGCCGGGAAAAACGGTCATCACCTTGATGCCGAGCCAGTCGGGATCGCTCACCACGCCGGGCATCATCGAGAGCAGGCCCTTGTCATTGGGCATCAGCATCGCCTGCCGGATCGGCTGGAGTGCGCGGCCTTCCGCCTCGGCCAGAAAGGCGCGGCGCATCAGCGCGATGCATTCGTCATAGGGCAGCAGCCGGTGGACCAGATCGGCCCCGATGATCCGGAATTCAGGCATGGTCGTCTCTCCGCTGAGCGTCCGCAGGCACCAGTCCCTGCGCGGCGGGCAGGACCTTGGTCACGAGGGTGACGAGCATCCGCCCGGGCTCCTCCATGGCGACCACATGCGCCGAATAGGGAAACTCCTCGTAAAGCTTCCACGGTGCATCGATTTCCGCGAAATAGGCGCGGGTCAGGGTCACCGGGGTCTGCCAGTCATGTGCGCCCGAAATCATCACCACCGGGCATTCGAACCGTGTGCCAACATTCGCGCGCGCGCTCCAGTTATCCGCCGAGCGCCCGATTTCGAGATGCGGCGTGGCCGGGCCGCCGGTGAAGGGCGGATCGGGCTGGGGCAGGGGTTCGACGAGCGAGGGCGAGACGAGGTGCATCGGCAGGATGCGGTCGTTCCAGTCGGTGCCGGGGCCGCGGAAATTGTACCAGCTGAAGCCGCGGCGCACCATTTCGGTCTGGACGAAACCGACCCAGCCGATCCACGCGGCTTCGTCCGTGGCGCGGTCGGGGATGGGGCCGAGCGCCTCCAGCTTGGTGGCCAGCTCGCTCTCCCCGGCGCTGCGGGCGTGTTCCAGCAGCAGGCGGTGGGTCTCGATGAAATTGCCGTTCCAGTCGGTGTTCTGCCCGACCGAAATCGCCGCGTGGAGGAGGTCAGGACGGCGCTTTGCGATTTCGAGCGCGAGGATCGTGCCCCAGCTCTGGCCCATCACGAAGACTTTCCGGTGCCCCAGATAGTCGGCGAGATATTCAGCCAGTTCGATCCCGTCGGCGATCGTCTGGGCGAGGGTGACAGTGCCCTCCAGCTTCGCCCCGTCCACTGCCGAGCGGCCGAAGCCGCGCTGGTCCCACTGGACCACGGTGAAATATTCCTCCCACGGGCGCTGGAAATAGTAGCTGATGTCCGACAGCGCGCCGCCCGGCCCGCCGTGGAGATAGAGCAGCACGGGGTTGGCGCGGTCCATCCCGCGAATGGTGATCCACTGCCGCGCCCCGCCAAGGGTGACATGGCGGGCCTCGTCGATCCCCTGCGGCGAGACGATGCGGCCGATCTCGGCGAACATGTGACGCACCGCATCGCGGGTCGGATCGGGCAGGGTGGCGGTCTCGGTCATGTCAGGTGGCCTGCGTTTGAAGGTTGGAGGGGGCTTTCCACACTTGTCCGGCGACCCGCTGCCAGTTTCCGCCGAACACCTTGGCGATGTCCTCGCGGGCATAGCCCAGCGCGGTCAGCTCGGCGGCGATGGCGGGGAGGTCTTCGGGCGCGGCCATGGTAAGGAGCCCGGCATAGGCTTCCGGGTCAGGGAAGGTGTGGCGCTTGGATTCAAGCTCCTGCGCGAGTTCGACCTGGTCGAAGACGTAATCGAGACCGATCCCGGCGTGATCGATCCCGACCAGCTGCACCACATGGTCGATCGCATGGGCCACGCCCTGCGCCGGGCTGGCATTGGGCCGAAGGAAAAAGCTGATGCCGTTGATCCCGATCACCCCGCCGGTCGCCGCGCAGGCGCGGATCAGATCATCGGGGATATTGCGCGCATGCTGCGCCAGCGCGAGCGGGTTGGAGTGCGAGAAGATCACCGGGTTTTCCGCCGCCTCGAACACCGCGCGCACGGTGCGGTGGCCGGTGTGGGAACAGCACACCAGCATGCCCACGCGCTTCATCTCGGCCAGCAGTTCGCGGCCATATTGGGTGAGGCCCGGATCATCGTCATGGCACCCGCCGCCCGCGGCATTGTTGCGGTTGTAGGCGACCAGCATCCAGCGCACGCCGATATCGTAGAGCAGGCCGACCATGCCGTGATCGCCCTCGTCGAGCGGGGCCATGCCCTCGACATCGAAGAAGATTCCGAGCCGCCCCGCCGCCCGCGCCGCCGCAATGTCCTCAAGGCTGCCGACCAGTTGGTAGCGATCGGCATGCAGGGCGATCCAGCGCCGGAAGCTCGCCGCCATGCGCAGATGATGGAGCAGGGGGTAGGGGCCGAAGCCGATATTGACCGAGACCACATCCGCCCCGGCGGTGCGGAAGCGTTCGAGTTCGGGCATGAAGCTGTCGTCCTCGGGGCGCATCGGCAGGCAGGCGTGGTTGTCCCACACCAGCATGGTATCGAGCATCGCGCGGGCTTCAGCGATAGCGGCAGGATCGGTCATGCGGGCTCCTTTGCGCCGATGGGCACGCGCAGCCGCGAGGGGTGCTGTGCGTCATGGTGGAGATTGACGATGACGGGAAGGGCATCGGCGATGGTCTCGTCGCTGACCATGCCGCCGCCGCCGAAATTGCGCTGGGTGTGGATCGAATGGTTGGGGCCGATGGTGAGGCGCAGCCGGCTGCCCTTGGCGATCTGCCGCGAAATCCAGAAGAACTGCGCGAAGGTGTAGAGTTGCGGTGCGGTGTCGGTGACGAGGTATGGTGCCGCGATGCCGGTGCGGTGGCGGGCGCGCAGCATGTCGCTTGTGAGCAGGATCGCGCGGCCCTGATTGTCGACCTCGTAGATGCGGGCGACGAAATCGGTGTCGGGGGTGTCGATGGCGAGCCATGCCTCAAGGATGAACTGCCCGGTGACCTCGACCGGCTCGGCAAAGGGCGCCGTGTGATAGACCAGCTGGGTGCCGTTGCGGGCGAAGACCATCCGCGCCTCTGCCGGGTCTTCCTGATCGACCTCCATCTCGATCGCCGCAATGGTGGTATCGCCGGGATCGTGACGGTAGCTGTCGGGCGGGCCTTTCGGCGCGCAGTCGGGCGCCATCCATCCGGCGGTGAACAGATCATGCGCGCGGCCTGCCGAGGCAAGCCAATAGTCGGCATGGCGGTCGGTCGCATCCTCCAGCCGCGCGCAATGCCGCCAGCAGTCCGCGCCCATGACGTAGTAGGTGACGCGGCCCTGAAGCAGCGCCGGGCGAGGGCCGCCTTCCATCACAAAGGCAAACCATTCGCGGTGGAGCGCATCCATGTCGATCACGCTTGCCTCGCCGAAGGTGACGCCGCCGACCTTGGCTTGGGGCGTGCGGGTGCCGGCATGATCCCACGGCCCGATCAGCAAATGGTGCTTGGCGGTCGCTTCTGCCGGAGCGAGCGCCATGTGGCGGCGGTAATAGGCCAGCGCGCCAGGCTGATCGTCGTCATAGCTGCCGGTGATGGTCAGGATCGGCATGTCGATGGCGGCCAGTTGCGCATCCGTCGGCATGTAATCGTCAAAGCGATGGGTCTCGATCCGGTCGATCCACTCATCGATTTGCGGCCAGTTGCCGCCGAGTTCCTGCGCGAGACTGCGGAAGGATACGCCCGCCTCGAACCGCTTGCGCCACAATTCGCGCCAGAAGGTGCTTTCGGCGAACCACGTCGATTGCAGCGCCTTGCCGTTCACGAAGGCGAGCCATTGCAGCAGGTATTGGTAGCCGATCCCGCCCCGCGCCGGGAAATCGACCCCGGCATGGGCCGAAGCGGTGGGGACGATGGTGGCAAGGGCAGGCGGGTGGCCGCTGGCGGTCGCCCACTGGGTGGTGCCGCAATAAGACCCCCCTGCCATCGCCACCTTGCCGTTGCAGAAGGGCTGGGCGGCGATCCATCTGACGATCTCGGGCCCGTCGGCAAGCTCCTGCCGGAACGGATCGAAGCCCCCGCCCGAATTGCCGCGCCCGCGGGTGTCGAGAGCGATGAAGGTGAGACCGTGTTCCGCGAAGTTCACGCCGCGCGCGAAATAGGTGTCGGCGGTGTAGGGCGAAAGCGTGAATATCACCGGCCCGGGCAGGGCATCGGCGCGCGGGCGGAAAAGGATGCCGCCGAGCGCGATTCCGTCGGGCAGCGGGATTCGCAGGTTGGGTTCGATGTGGATGGTCACGGCGCGCGCAGCTCCGCGCCCGGCGGCACTTCGCCGCGTGTGGCGGGCAGCACGTCATTTACCAGCGACACCACCGAAAGGCCCGGCTGTTCAAGATTGAGCACATGGGCGGCGTGGGGAAAGGCGATCCACTTCTTCCAGGGCGCATCGATCTTGCCGAAATAGGCCAGCGCGAGGTCGTAGGACGTCTGCCAGTCATGGCGGCCCTGCATCACCACCACCGGCACCTCGAAGCGGGTGCCGACATCGGTTTCGGCATCCCACGGCGCGACCGAGGTCATGGCTTCCTTGTGCCGCGCGAATAGTTCCTCGCCGTCTTCGGCCATGCGTCGGGCTTCCTCGGCATAGGTTTCGGGCGGCAGGTCGGGCGAGAGGAAGCGCAGCAGCTCCATGCGCGGGCCCCAGCCATCGTCGTCTCCGCGAAAATTGTGCCAGGTGTTGGGATCGGGAATCGGCAGGCCGAACTTCAGCGGCCATTCGGTTAGGGCCGGATCGTCGGCAGCCGGGATCGGGCCGACGTCCCGAAGCCTAGCGACCTCTGCGGTGTCGCCGCGGCGCTCAGCTTCGGCGAGATACCAGTGATAGACCCGGTCGGCGCTGGCGAGCCAGTTGCCGGCAAGCCCTTGCAGCACCACGATGTCGAGCAGGTCAGGGCGAGCCTTGGCCACTTCGAGCGCCAGCACCGTGCCCCAGCTCTGGCCCACCAGCACGATGCGCGCGCGTCCGAAATCGGCGGCGAGCGTCTCGATCAGCGCGATCGCATCGGCTCGGTATTGCGCGCGGTTGAGCGTGCCTGTGATCCGGGCCCTATCATCGGGGGTGCCGAAAGACTGTCCGCAGCCGCGCTGGTCCCAGTTGACGACCACGAAGAAATCCTCCCAGCCGCGCTGATAGGACCAGGCGACATCGGAAATCTGGGTGTTCGGCCCGCCATGCAGGAACAGCAGGATCGGCGCATCGCGGTCCTGTCCGCGCAGGTGAATGTGCTGGGTGACACCGCCCAGCTCGATGCACCGCGTCTCGTCGATTCCGTTGGGGGCGACGATCCTTCCGATATCGGCGAAGACCTGCCGCGCGCGGGCGCGCAGTTCGGCGGCGTCGGTGATGTCGGCCAGCGGCGTGGGGATCATGTCAGGCGTCTCCTTGCGCGGGATGAAGGGCGTGTTCGGCCAGCGCGCGGCGGCGCAGCAGAGGCTTGTCGATCTTGCCGATCGGCAGCAGCGGCAGGGCCGCCTCGCAGTGGATGTGCTTGGGGATCTTGTAGTTGGCGAGCCGCGCGCGGCACCACTCGGCGATGGCCTCGGCGGTCACCGCGCCTTCGACATAAGCGACGCCGACCTCGTCCCAGACAGGATCGGGTATGCCGACCACCGCCGCGGCGCTGACATCGGGGTGCGCCTCGATCACGCTTTCGATCTCGCGCGGATAGACGTTGTAGCCGCCGGACTTGAACATCTCCTTCAGCCGCCCGACGATGCGGTAGCGGCCATCGGGGCGCTGCATGGCGAGGTCGCCGGTGCGGAACCAACCGTCGGGCGTGAAGGCAGCGGCGGTGGCTTCCGGGTTGTTCCAGTAACCGAGGCAGTTGAGCGCGGAGCGGGTCTGCACTTCGCCTGCTTCGCCCGGGCGTGTAGGCGCGCCATCGGCTCCCATCAGCCTTACCTCGACGCCCGGAAAGGCGCTGCCCACGGTTTCGGACAGCAGCGTCTCGTCATCCGTCGGTTCCAGCACTGTGATCGCCGAGGTGGTCTCGGTCATGCCGTAATTGGTCGTCCGCCAGCGGCAGATCCGGCCCAGCTGCGCGATCAGATCGGGCGCCATCGCCGCGCCCTCCCACACGATCAGCTGCACCGCCGACAGGTCGAAATCGGCGAAGTCGGGAAGGGCGAGCTGCATCTGGAATACGCTCGGCACCGATCCCCAGAAGGTGATGGCTTCATCCTGCATCAGGCGCAGGCTTTCGCGGGTGTCGTATTGCTCCATGAACACGCAGCACCCGCCTGCGACAAGGGCGGGGGCGAGAATGTCGTTGAGGCAGCCGACATGATTGATCGGGAAGTAGTTCAGCACCCTGAGCGGCGAGAGCGGCCAGATGTCGTTCTGGCCACGCGCGAAACGCACGATCGCGCCGTGCGAGAGGATTGCTCCCTTGGGCGCACCGGTCGATCCCGAGGTATAGACGAGCACCGCCGGATCCTCTGCGGTGACGCAGGCCATGGCGCTATCGAGCGCGCCAGCAGGCAGCGCGGCCCCCTTCGCAATGAAGGCGTCGAGGTCCGCGGGGTCGTCCAGCATGACGGTCAGCGGGCAAAGGGCGCGCACTTCGGCGAGTTCAGGGTGCGCGCGGGCGAGCAGCAGGCGCGGCGCGGCATCGCGCAGGACATGCGCGAGTTCATCGAAGCGATAGCGCGGATTGAGCCCGACCCAGATCGCGCCAATCCGGGTGGCGGCGAGATAGGATTTGAGGAAATCGAGCCCCGGCGGGGCAAGGGTTGCGACCCTGTCACCCCTCGCCACGCCGGCTGCGAGCATTGCGCATGCAAGGCTCGTCACCTCACGCTCGAGCGTGGCGTAGCTCCAGCGGGTCCCGCCCAGCACCGCGGCCTCCCGCGCGCCGTCATGGGCGGCCCACCAGCGTACATGCGCCTCCAGCGTCGGCAGGGTGTCGGGCGGCACAGGATCAGCCATCGCGGCCAAGCTCGCGGTCAAAGAATTCGAGGGTGCTGCGCAGCTTGTGCGTGCGCGCTTGTCTTCCCACGATCACATGGCGCTGGCCGGGGTAAAGCACCAGATCGAAGGTCGTGCCCAGCCGCTCAAGCTCGTCGATCAGCTTCAGCGCGTGATCGAACATCACATTGTCGTCGGACATGCCGTGCACCAGCATCAACCGGCCCGACAGCCGGCCGAGGCGCGGAATCACGCTGGCCGCTGCATAGGCCTCGGCCTCTTCGGCGGGCTGGCCCAGAAAGCGTTCGGTGTAGTGGGTGTCGTAATCGCCCCAATAGGCAATCGAGCCGCCGGCAACTCCTGCCCGGATCCCCGAACGCGGATCGGTCATCAGCCGCAGGGTCATGAACCCGCCATAGGACCAGCCCATCGCCCCGATCCGCGCGCCATCGACAAAGGGCAGGGATCGCAGGAAGGCGAGCCCTGCGAGCTGATCGGCCACTTCCGGCTCGCCGAGCCGGCGCGCAATGGGCGCCTCGAAGGCCAGACCGCGCCCGCACGCTCCGCGATTGTCGAGCTGGAACAACACGTATCCCGCATCGAGAAAGGCCCGTTCCTCCGGCGCGCGCCACGCCTTGCGCACCAACTGCCGTCCCGGGCCGCCATAGACCTCCAGGATCGCCGGGTAAGTCTTGGCAGGATCGAAGTCGGCGGGCCTCAGCAGCACATAGTCGAGCGCCTGCCCGTCCTCGGCCCTGATCTGGCCGAATTCAGGGCAGGGCAGGCCGCTGATATAGGGCGTGTAGGCATGGTGCTCGTCGAGGCGGTTGGGCTCGAGCGGGCACAGCATCCGGCCGTCGCGATCGTATAGGGCGGCACGGGGCGGCTGCGAGGGACTGGAATGGATAGCTGCATAGTGCCGCGCATCCGGGGCCATGGTGACCGACCACCAGCCTTCCGCGTCGGTCATGCGCTCGCACTTGCCGTTCCCTTCGAGCGGCACCCGGTAAAGGTGCCGTTCGACGACGCCCATGCGCCCGCTCATGATGTAGGCGTGGCCGGCCTCCTCGTCGACCCCGACCAGCCCGCGTTCGCGGTCGCGGGCGGCAACGGGGAAAGGCAGGTCGGTCAGCTGCGCAATGGCGGTTCCCTGCCATTCATGGTGATAGAGCTGGTTGATGCCGGTCCGCTCGGACACCCACAGAAAGCCTCCGTCCCGGAGCGGATAGAAATCGAGGTTGGGATTAACCCATGGCTCGCCCTCCTCGCGAAAGATTACGCTGGTGCTGCCGGTCAGAGGATCGGCGGCGAGCAGATCGATGCGCTGCTGGTCGCGCGACTGGCGCTGGATGAACAGCCGACGACCATCGCACGACCACGCCACGCGCAAAACATAGATGTCGGGATCATCGCCCAGATCGATCCTGACCGCTTCCTGACCGTCCAGCGCAGCGACGAACAGGTTGACCTTTGCATTCGGCGTCCCGGCCTTGGGGAAGGGCTGGCTGATGCAGTGTGTGCCGTCGACCCCGATTTCGATGCGATCACAGGCCGTCACGCCGGTTTCGTCGACCCGCATATAGGCGATCGCCGTGCCGTCGGGGTGCCACCAGAAGCCGGTGTCGCGGGCGAATTCCTCCTGCGCCACGAATTCGGCGACGCCATAGCGGATGCCGGGTTCAGCCGGCGGGGAGATACGGCGGATGAGGGCGTCGGAGGCATCGGCCAGCCACAGCTCTCCCTCCGCAATGCAGGCGATGTGGGTGCCGACCGGTGCCGGTTGCACGTCGGTTACATCGGGCGGGGTGATCTGCGCGAAGTGTCCGGTGGCAATGTCGATCCGCACCGTGCCGCTGCCGGTCGCGGCCAGCACAAAGCCGCCGCACGGCGTCCAGGCCAGCGCGCCGATGCCATGGTTGAACTGCCGCTGGCGTTCCCGGCGCGCGGCTTCCTCGTCCGAAAGCCTGCCCCTGATACGCGCATCATCGCCGCGCAGCAGCAGGCGCGGCACCGCGCCCGACTTCGCTTCGCAAAGCCACAGGTCGAAGCGCTCCGGCGTCGCGGCATCGGCGCGCTGGTAGGCGATTCTTCGGCTGTCGGGCGACCATGCCAATTGGCCCACCACGGGGCCATCGAGGCTGGGGGCTGCAAAGATCCTCTCAAGCGGGAGCGTGGATAGGAATTGTCGTGCAGTCAGGACGGCCGTCGTCATTCGCGCTGCCCGTCCGGTTCCGGAGCGGCGAAGTGATGGACACCGTCATCGACCCACATCACCAGCCATTCACCGGCAAGCGCCGGCTTTTCCTCGCCTTCGATTTCGACCGTCACGCCGTAACGCCGCAGTTCCCGGCCGGCCCCGCGCGGCTCGTTGGCGATCAGCGTGAAGATGCCGCGCAGACGCGATCCGACCACGACCGTGTTGGGCAGGCGCATCCGGTCGAAGCCGTAGTTGAGCGCATAGCCGGTGCGATCGGTGGTGACCGCATCGTGAAAGAAGTGGGTGAGCAGCGACATGGTGAGAAAGCCGAAGGAAATCGTCTTGCCATGCGGTCCATGCGCAGCGGCATATTCGGGATCAATATGCAGGCGATCGGGATCATTGGTGTTGAGGCCGAAGGTGGTGATGCGATCCTGATCGATGGTCATCCAGTCCGACACCGCCTGCTGGCCACCCCGATGCCAGATCGTGTCGGCAATGCCTTTTGGTTTCGCCATTTTCCCTGTCCTCCGCCCGTTCCCGTACCCGCCAATCATAGGAAGGAGACCGGGGCTGTCAAATAAAATTGGGATTAGTCCCAATTTTAGGAAATGCCGGGTTCAGGTTGCGCAAACGGGTGACACGGCCTAGCGGTGGTAGGATGAAAGCGGCCGAGGCAGACATGGTCATGGAACAGCAAGGCGCTGGTCTGGCGAATCCGCCGCTGAGCTATGCCGAACACCTGTCGGCGCAGATCGGGCTGGCCAAGCGCAAGGGAGAGCGCACCCGGCTGCGCCTCAAGGCGGCGGCAGCGCGCTTGCTGGGCGAGGTCGGCTATCGCGATCTCAGGGTGTCGGACATTCACGAGGATGCCGACGTCTCGAACGCGCTGTTCTACGTCTATTTCAAGAACAAGGAAGAGATCTCGCAGGAAGTGCTCGACGGCTTCCTCGCCTTCCTCGAAGGCTTCCCCGAACGCGAGCGCCCGCTCGAAACCCGATTCGCTTCGATCGCGCACGGCAACCTGCGCTATGCGCAAATGTTCCAGGCCAATGCCGGGCTGATGCGCTGCGTCTTCCAGTTCGCCGACGAGTTTCCCGACTTCGCCGCCAAGTGGCATGCATGGAACGCCCGTTGGCGTGAACGCACCACCCGCGCGCTGCTGCGCCAGCGCGACATTGCGCTGAAAGACCGGGTGGAGATTGATGTTGCGGTGACGGCGCTGGGTTCGATGGTCGATGCTTTTCTGCGCCTCGCCTTCATCGAAAACGAGCCGACCATCGCCGGAACGCGCTACGCCGACGATCCGGCGGCGCTCGCCGACCTGCTAACGAAGCTGTGGCTGAGGGCCCTGTTCGCTCCCGATCCCGAAGACGGCTCCGCTAAAAAATAGAAACTGGGCCTATAATCAGTTTTTCGTTGACAGCCCGCCGACCCGCCCGCAGTTTCATCGCTGAGGGAGGGCGGATAATTGGCAGATGGTGCGGCGGCAATGGAGATGGCGGAGCCTGACGCCCTGTCGCGACTTGAAGGCCTGTTCGCCCGCTGGGACAGCGCCAGCGCGCCGGGCCTTGCCGTCGGTATCCGCCACCGCGGCGAGATCGTCTTTCGGCGAGCCTATGGCATGGCCAGCCTTGAGGCACGCCGCGCCCTGACCCCGCGCTCGCGCATCCGGATCGGCTCGACGTCCAAGCACATGACCGCGCTGCTGGCGCTGCTGCTGGCGGAGGAGGGCCTTCTCGATCTCGATGCGCCGCTGCGGCGCTGGCTGCCCGAACTGATCGGCCCAGAGGGTGAGGGCACGCTGCGCCAGCATGCCCAGCACCGCGCCGGAGGGCGGTGTTACTTCGATCTCTCGGTGATCGCCCATCTCGACGCGGTCCCGCCCGCCGGACGCGCGCTCGATCTGGCGTGCCGTCAGGCGGGCCGCAACTTCGCGCCGGGCAGCGCGATGATCTACTGCAATTCCAGCTATCACCTGATGGCGCTGGCGATCGAGCGCGCGGGCGGCGCGCCGTTCGAGACGCTGCTGCGCGACCGGCTGTTCTCGCCGCTCGGGATGCATGACACAGCCTCGATTCCGGACGACCGCGAGATCGTGCCGGGCATGGCGACGCTGCATGTGCCCGCGGCCGGCGGCGGCTGGCGGCGGGGCCTGTTCCCGAACCCCGACGTGCGGGGCGAGGGCGCGGTGGTCTCGACCATCGACGACATGCTGATCTGGACGGCGCACCTGCTTTCCCGCGACCGCTTCGGGAATGCCGAAAGCTGGCGGCAGTTGCTCGAACGCCCGGCCTATCCCGATGACGCGAACGGCAAATATGCGCTCGGCCTGATCCATGGCGAGCATCGCGGCCGGGCGGTGATCTATCATGCCGGCGGGGTGATCGGGGGGCTGAGCCAGATGCTGATCTTCCCCGATGAGGCGCTGGAAATCGTTATCCTCGCCAATGGCGCGCCCGAGGCCGATCCGGCGGCGCTCGCGCTGGCGGCGGCGGATATCGTGCTGGGCGAGGATGCGCAGGCGAGCCCCCCGGTGCCCGCGCCTGCGGGCTTGGCGGGAAGCTGGGCTTCGCACGCAACCGGCATGATCTATCACCTTGCCGCCGACGAAGCGGGGTTGCGGTTGGGAGTGGTGGGCGGGCCGCCGGTGGTGCCGCTGACCCCTCGCGACGGGGGCGCATGGATCGCCGAGCCGCCGACGCTCTCGCCGCTTGTGGTGGACCCTGCCGAGCTCGCCAAGGGCGCAATCAGGATCCGCTTCGGCGGCGCGGCGGCGCGCTACCACCCGCGCCGCGACGGCGAGCGGCCCGACAGCCTGCCTGCGCGCCTGCTCGCCGCCCCCGATGCCGAAGCCGAGGCCCGGTTCGAGCGCACCGCCGAGCGCGATCTGCTCCACATCAGCGACCCCTTCGGCACCAACACCATGGCGCTCGACTGGCACGATCACCGCATCGCGCTGGCGACCGCGACCAGACCCGGCCTGCCTTACACCGCCGCCATCCTGCTCGATACCGATGGCGCTGCCTTCACGCTCAACACCGCGAGGACACGATGGCTGAGATTCACCTGAGCACCCCCGGCCTGGCCGGTGCCGATGCGCCTGCAGCCCCCGCGCGGCCCTCGCTGGCCTATGCCTGGTATTCGCTCGGGGTGCTGGTGGTGGTGACGCTGTTCGCCTTCATCGACCGGCAGGTGATCATCCTGCTGGCCGAGCAGATCAAGGTGGCCTTCAAGCTCTCCGACCTGCAGCTCGGGTTTCTGCAAGGCACGGCGGTGGCGCTGTTTTCGGCGGTGGCGGCCTATCCGCTCGCATGGGCGGCGGACCGGATCGACCGTCGGCTGGTGCTCTCGGTGTGCATCGCGGTGTGGAGCCTTGCGGTGGTCGGCTGCGGCCTTGCCCAGAGCTACACCCAGATCCTGATCGCCACCGCGATGGTCGCCGCCGCCGAGGCGGGGCTTGCGCCGATGACCTTCGCCATCATTCCCGAACTCTTCCCGCCCGAAAAGCGTCAGCTTGCCAATTCGGTGTTCGCGCTGGTTTCGGTCGCGACCGGTTCCATCGCGCTGGCGCTGGGCGGGGCGATGATCGCGGGGGTGGGGGCGCTGCAGCCTTCCTTGCCGCCCGATCTCGCCGGCCTGGAAGTCTGGCGCCTGTCGTTCTTCGCCGTTGCCTTGCCCGCGCCGTTCATGATTGCGCTGCTGTTTACCGCGCGGCTTGGCGGGCGCGGCAAGATGGCGCACGGGGCGGTGGAAGCCGCCGAACCGCAGCAGGAGGAGCCGGTCGGCTCGCTGGTCAGTTTCCTGTTCGATCGCGGGGCGGCGATGCTGCGGCTCTATGGCGCGCTGGGGATCGCCAATTTCGGCTATCAGGCGCTGCTCGCTTGGGTCGTGGTGATCGGCCTGCGCGCCTTCTCGCAGACCGAGGCCGAGGTCGGCGCGGCGATCGGGCTGGCCGCGCTGGCGGCGACGCCTGTGGGTTTCGTATCCAGCCTTGCGCTGACGCGCCTGTTCGCTCGGCGCGTCGGTCCGAGCTTTCCGGTGCGGCTGCTGACCATCGGCTACCTCATTTCTGGCCCGATCCTCGGCCTGCTGTGGCTCGCACCCTCGGCAGAGGTGTTCTATGCGATCATCTTCGTGGGCTATGCGATCAACATCACCATGGGCATGATCCTGCCGACCGCGATCCAGTCGCTCGCTCCCCCGGCGCTCAGGGCGCGGGCGATTTCGGTCAATTTCGTGGTCAACGTGCTGCTCTCGTCGATTGCCGCGCCGCTGGTCGGGTTCCTGTCGGACAGCTTCGGCAGCGATCCCCGCGTGATCCTGACGAGCGCGCTGATGGTCACGGTGCCGAGCCTGATCGTCGCGGGGCTGGTGCTGCTGACCGCGCAGAAGGCTTTCGGGGAGGCGCTGGCCGACGCGAAGGCGCGGGGCGAGGCGGCCTGAGGGGCTAGGGCGCCACCGCGCCTACCAGCGCGGGCGGCACCAGCCACAGATGTGTGATCGCGCCCTCGGCAACGCGGTAGATCGCGACCGCGTGGGAGCCGTCGGCATGGATCCGCTCCACATCCACCACCACCCCGCCGATGGCTGTGCGCTGCGTAATCGTAACGCCCGCGCGCGGCAGGCGGGCGAAGGTCGCCGAATAGGCTTTGCGGATCTGGTCGCGGCCCGAAGCGAAGACGCGCCCGCTGGCAAGATCGGTCAGCACCGCATTCTCGGCAAAGCAGGCGACAAAGCCTTCGAGGTCGTGGGCGTTGTAGGTCTCGACCTGCCGCTCGATCAGGGTGTCGGCCTCGCTCATGCGTCCAGCGCCGCAAACAGGTCGGCAACCAGCCGGAACAGCCGGTCGGGCGTCTCTGGCCGGGCCTGATTGATGGTGGCGGCAATGGTGATGTCGCGGTCGGGCAGGCACACGCCGACGCAGCCCCAGAAGCCCGCATGGCCCCATCCGAAGCGGCTGCCGACCGGGAACAGCATGAAGGCGTTGGAGTGGACGAAAAATGCTTCGGGCGCGCGGATCGCCGGGCTGATGAGGTAGGCGGCCGCCAGCGTGGCGGGGCGTTCGAACACCTCGCCCAGCACCAGCGCGCGGGTTAGTTTCGCCAGATCGCCGACCGTGCTGACAAGCCCGCCGCCGCCGAACAGGTCGAAGGAGGGATCGTGCCCGCTGGCATCCTCTGCTCCCATGAACTGAGCGGCGCGGGTTCCGGCCTCGGCAGGGGCAGGCTCTTGCTCTTCCCACCAGGTGTGAACGAGGCCGATCCGGTCGTAACCGATCAACCCGCGCACCGCGGGACCAAGCGTCATGCCGGTCGCCCGCTCGATAATGTCGCCGAGGATCACGTAGCCGGTGTCGGAATAGCGGAACAACTGGCCGGGCGGGGCGAGCGGGCGTCCGGCATCGAGCGCCAGCGCCACCTGTTCGGCGCGCGTCCAGCGCCGCTGCGGCTGGCTGATGACGGTGGCGGCATAGCTCGGCTCGGCGACATGATCGCGCAGCCCGCTGGTATGGCCGAGGAGCTGCGCCAGAGTCACTGCTCCCGGATCGATCCCCCCGACGGCGAGCTGCGCGGCAATGCCCGGATCGATCATCCCCGCAATCGGATCGTAGAGCCCAAGCCTTTCCTGCTCGATCAGCCGGAACACCGCGCAGGCGACGACCATCTTGGTGGTGCTGGCGAGACGGAAGGGGGTGTCGGGGCGGGTAGCTGTCCGTCCGTCCATCAGGCGATGGGTGCTGGCACCCGCCCACGTGAGGCCCAATCCGGGCGCCAGCACCGCCGCCAGCGCGCCCGGCACTGCCGGGTCTTGCGAAGCGTGTTCAAGAGCCTGTTGCAGCCGCTCCATGCCTAATCTGCCCGCGTGAACAGAAAGCCCCGGCCGCGCGGCGAGCTGACGCGAAAGCCGTTGATGGCCCCACCGGCGCGCTCAACCCGGATCATGGCACTTGGCGCGCCGCCCGCTTCCTCGCACACCAGCAGAAATTCCTCCGACAGGGCCTGCAACACCCCCGTAGTCAGCCCGAATTCGCCGCGCACCGCAATAGTCGCAGGATCGCCCGGCACCAGCGTCGCGCGCGCCGCCAGATCGGCGCTGGCATAGCGGCCGTCAAGCGCCTCAAGCAGACGTTTTGCCCCGGCATCGTCGATGGCGAGGCGGCGCAGGGTCTCGCGCCGTCCGGATTCGCTGAAGGCGAGCGTTTCTGGCGGCGTGCTTCCCGACAGACCCGCCTTGTCGATGATGATCGGGCCGAGCGCGGATTCCTCGAAGCCCACGACCAGCGCCGCGCCGTGATCGCGCATGATCGGGAAAGGCGGGGAGCCGACGACGGACAGACCGAGCGTCTCGCCAACCGCGCCGAACCCGACCAGCGTGCCGCTCGCGCCGCCATAGAACTGGCCGTCCAGCGCGGGGAAATCACCTGCCGCCGCCAGCGGGGGCAGGGGCGCGCCGATCGCATCTGGCAGCAGCGTTTCGAGAATGCGCCACGTTGTCGGCAAGGGCGGCAGGCGGCCGCCGTTGCTCAGCATCACGATGTCGAGATCATGCACGGGCACATGCATAAGCTGCGCCGCGCCGCCGATAACGCCTCCGGCATGGTGGATCACCTCGATCCCGCGATGGTGGTGGCGGTGCAGGCCCAGCGCATAGATCGAACGCGTACCGTCGGGCAGCAGCGGTGCATCGGTCATCGCCCGCCAGCCTTCCGGGCTTGCGAGCCGGTGAGGGCCCTTCAATTCGTCCAGCCAGCGCAGCATGTCATCGACGGTCGAGATCATGGCCCCTTCGCCGCGGATCTCCTCGGTCGGGAACAGCCCGCGCCGCCAGCCACCGGTTGGCGTGGGAACGTGCAGGGTCGCCAGATCGGGGGTGATGGCATAGTCGCTCGGCGCCGAGGCTGTGGCCAGCATGCCTAGCGGCTTGAAGATGCGCCGGTCGAGGAAATCCTCGAACCGCTCGCCTGCCGCGCGCTCGATCACTGCCGAGAGAAGGTGGTAGCCGGCGTTGCAATAGGTCTGGCCATTGCCGGGCGCGAAGTTCGCCCCCGTCTGGCGTGCGATCATCTTCATCGCCCAGCCATCGGGGATCAGCGCGCCCCCGTTGGCGAGGCCGGCCCCGTCGAGGTGATCGCGGTATCCGCCCGTGTGGTTCATCAGCTGGCGGGCGGTCGGCACGGTCGGAAAGCCCGGCAAGTCCGGGACCCAGCGATCCACTGGCGCATCAAGATCGAGCTTGCCTTCTTCTGCCAGCAACAGCGCGGCAAAGCAGGTGAACTGTTTGCTTGAGGACCCGATCCGCATCCGGGTCGCCGGAGTGTTGGCGACGGCGTGCTCGATGCTCGCCATGCCGAAACCCCGGCGATAGATCACCGTCCCGCGCTGCCGGACGGCGATCACGCCCCCCGGTGCGCTGGTGCTGTCGGCCGGATCGACAAGCGCGTCCAGCAGGGCCCCGGCGTCTGCGCTCAAAAGTCCGCTGCCAGCCTGATGCCGATTGTGCGCGGCCGGATGATCCCGAGCGTGCCTACCCCGCCGGTCGCGCCGAGTGGGACGAAGTTGGTGATCCCGCGTTCATCCGACAGGTTCTTGCCGAACAGCTCGATCGAATACTTGCCCGAGCGCACGCCGATCTGGGCATCGAAGGTGGAGAAGCTCGGCAGTTCGATCTTGAACGGGAAGTCCGAGACGCGCTCGCCCGTATAGGTCCAGCTGCCGGCAACAAAGCCGTCCCAACTATCCGACAGGGCGGTTTCGTAGTCGAAGCCGATGGTGCTGGTCACGTCTGCCACATATGGCAGGCGATCACCGTCCAGCGCCCCGATGACAGGCGCGGCGCGGGTAAAGGTCGCGTCGGTATAGGCACCGATCGCGCTCAGCGTCAGGCCGGCAGTCGGGCGCAGCTCGAAACCCCATTCGAAGCCCTTGCTCACCGCCTTGCCGACATTGCCAGTGATGGTGAACTGGTTGCCGTCGACGATCACGCCGGTGAGTACCTGCACGTTGGACCAGTCGATGTAGAATGCCGCGACATCGACCGTCAGCATGTTGTCGGCGAACGCGCCCTTGAAGCCGAGCTCGTAGTTCAGCGTGCTGTCGCTGCCGAAGCTGTCGGGCAGGGTCGGGGGCGCACCGGGCACCGGGATCTGCGGCCCGCCGGGACGATAGCCGCGGGCGACGCGGGCGTAGACCATCGCATCGTCATTGATCCGGAAGCGCGGCGCGACCTGGAAGGTGGTGGCGGTCTCCGCCGAGGTCCGGGCCGGGCTGACGATGGTCTGACCACCCACGGCAAGGCCGGACTGGGTCAGCTGCGAGCGCTGGTTGTTGCGCGCCACGCGCAGGCCGAACTCGATATCGAAGCGGTCGCTGAAATGCAGCGTGGCGTTGGCATAGCCCGCGACGTCCTCGAACCGCGAGGGCAGGGTGTTGGTCACGAAGTTGGCCAGCGGGGTGAGCGAGGGCTGCGCCAGCACCTCGAAGTCTTGCAGGAAGTCGACGGTTTCGCGGGTGTAGAAGAAGCCCAGCTGCCAATCGAGCCATATCCCTTCCGCAGGTGCGGTGGTGTCAGAGGCGAGCCGCAGTTCCTGCGTCAACTTGCCGAGCCCAACGGTGTTGTTGCTGCGCACCGAGGAGTTGGGCACCAGCGCATTGGCGAAAGCCTGCACGTCGTTGAAGCTGACAACGTCGACTTCGCCGTAGCTGGTAATCGATTGAAGCGTGCCGAAGCCGACATCAAGGCTGACGTTGAGGCTGTAGAGCTGGTACTTGTTCGTCGCGAAATTGCGGGTCGCGCTGCGGTAGGTATAGCCGTTGACCAGACCGAACAGATCGGTGGGATCGGTCAGGCCATTGGCCTCGACCGCGCCGTTGCCGAAGAACTTGCCGTCCTGATAGAGCGCCAGCGCGGTGATCGTCAGCCCTTCGGTCGGTTCGAAGAACAGGTTGGCGCGGCCGCCATAGCGCCGCCCGCCGTTGATGTCCTCCTCGCCGAGCTGGGGGTTCTGACCCCAGCCGGGGATGCCGTCGTAGAAGCCGGTGAAGCGGATTGCGGCATTCTCGCCGAGCGGGAGGTTGACGTAGGCGCGGGCGAAACCGTCGGCATCGCCCTGCGCGACTGTCGCGCCGCCTACCTGCGCACCTGCGGCAAAACCCGAAGGATCGGCCTGATTGGTGACGTAGCGGATCAGACCGCCTTCCGAGGTCGCGCCGTAGAGCGTGCCTTGCGGCCCGCGCAGCACCTCGACCCGCTGGAGGTCATAGGTCTGGAAATCGCTCGCCACGAAAGCGCCGTTGGTGTTGGCACCCGAAAAGCTGAGCGGCGCATCATCGACCACCGAGGCGACTGTCGCCCCGTCGCCGCCCGCATTGAGGCCGCGCAGGATGATCCGGTTGACCCCGGGCGTTGCCCCCTGCTGCAGATTGAGCCCCGCAACCGAGCGCGACAGGTCCTGCAGATCGAGCGCCTGGCGCTGTTCGAGATCGTCGGCGCTGACCACCGCGATGCTGCCCGCCACGTCGAGCAGCCGTTCTTCGCGCTTGTTGGCGGTGACGATGATCTCCGTGCGCTCGTCGGCGGCTGCAGCATTGTCCGCAGACTGCGCGAGGGCAGCTTCCGGGAGGAACGCCCAGGCGGCTCCCGCTGTGCCTGTCAGCAATATCGCCCGGCTGACTGATCTTGAAAGCATAGCTTGCACCTCCCCTTGCGAATCCGGAGAATTTCCCCCAAAAGTGAAACTGAGCCTAATCCCAGTTATTGGTCTGTCAAGCGTTTCGCTCGAACCGGCTGGGGATGCAGACTTGCCAGGCAAGGAGCCAGCGGCTCTCTGGGGGAAAGGTGCCGTTGTATGGAGTGGACCAATGACGACTAGACACCCCGACGGGCTGGCCCGAGTTCTCGCCGATGACGTCGCCTTGCCGGTTGCTGTGATCCGTCAGTCCGCGCTCGACAACAACCTTGCGTGGATGAGCGCCTTTGCCCGCCACCATGGGCTGAGCCTCGCGCCGCATGGCAAGACCACCATGAGCCCGGAACTCATGGCGATGCAGATGGAGCATGGGGCGTGGGGTATGACGGCGGCGAACCCGTTCCACGCCGCGCTCTATGCGCAGTGGGGGATCGAGCGGATCATCATCGCCAATCAGATCGTCGGGCGGCGGAGCATGGATGCGCTGACCGGCCTGATGCGCGATCATCCGTCAGCTGAGGTCTATTGCCTCGTCGACAGCGCCGCCGGGGTGGCCGCGCTGTCAGAGGCGGGCTCCGCCGCGCGGCTCGGTCGGACCATGCGCGTGCTGATCGAGATCGGCGATGCTGGCCAGCGCGCCGGAGTGCGCAGCACCGCTGAGGCGCTGGCGGTCGCCCGCGCGGCCCATGCCGCCGCGGGGATCGCGCTCGCCGGGGTGGAAATCTTCGAGGGCGTCCATGCCGACGGCGCGGGCAGCGGCGCGCAGCTCGAACGCTTTGCCGAAGCGGTGCGCGCGATTGTGGGGGAGGGGCTGATCGAGACTGCGGAGGTGATCGTCTCGGCCGGGGGATCGCTGTTCTATGATCAGGCGGCCGCCACGATGCTGGCCGCCAGTGCCGATCGTCCGCTGCGCCCGGTGCTGCGCAGCGGCTGCTATCTCACCCATGATCACGGCATGTATGCTGACGCCCACCACGGCATTGCCGTGCGCGGCCTGGTCGCGCTGCCCGCGGGCGGCTTGCAACCCGCGCTCGAAGTCTGGGCCCATGTCCAGTCCCGCCCCGAGCCGGGGCAGGCCATCGCCGCGCTGGGCAAACGCAATATCTCGAGCGATGCGGGGCTTCCCGTGCCGCTGTGGCATGTGCGTCCGGGCCGTGACGCGCGGCCCATGCCGCTGGAGGGCTGCACCACCGCCAAGCTCTATGATCAACACGCCTGCCTTGCAGTGCCTCCGGGCTGCGATCTGGCTTACGGGGACCTGATCGGCTTCGGCATTTCCCACCCCTGCACCACTTTCGACAAGTGGCGTCACCTGCTGATCGTCGATGACAATTACCGTGTGACAGGCCGCGTCTCGACCCATTTCGGGATCGTCGCATGAGCGCGCCGCCGCGCCTGTTCATCGCGGCGCTGTGCACCGAAACCAACAGTTTCGCCCCTTTCCCGACGGGGTGGAGCGCCTTCGAGGAAAACGGCATCGACCGCGCCGGATCGGTCAGCGATCCCAACAGCCCGCTGGCGATTTTCCGGGCGCTGGGCGAGGCGGATGGCTTTGCGGTGAGCGAGAGCATCTCGACCTTCGCCCAGCCCGGCGGGCGCACGGTGGGGCAGGTCTATGCAGCCCTGCGCGACATGATCCTTGCCGATCTTGCAGCGGCGAGCGGGGCAGACATGGTGCTGCTACAGCTCCACGGCGCGATGATGGCGGAAGGCGAGGATGATTGCGAAGGCGATATCCTCGCCCGCATCCGCGCCTTGGTGCCGGGCGCGGTGATCGGTGCGGTGCTGGATTGCCATTGCCATCTCACGCCCCGCATGGTCGCCGCCGCCGACTGCCTGATCGCGGTCAAGGAATACCCCCACATCGACTTTGCCGACCGCGCGCGAGAGCTTTACGCGATCTGCGCGCGCACCCACCGGGGCGAGCTGCGCCCTATCCCGGCGCTGGTCGAGACCGGGATGATCGGGATCTATCCGACCTTTGCCGGGCCGATGCGGGCAATCGTCGACGGGCTCGCCGCAATCGAGGTCCGCCCCGGCGTCCTCTCCGTCACCATCGCGCACGGCTTCCCCTGGGGCGACACTGCCGATACGGGCACGCGGGTGCTGGCCTATGCCGATGGCGATGCTGCTGCTGCCCAAGCCGCCGCGAGCGAGGTCGCCCAAAGCCTCATCACGGCGCGCGAGGCACTCCGGCCGGACTATCCCGACATCGCCGCCTCGCTCGACCGGGCAGCCACGCTGGAGGGGCCGGTGGTGCTCGCCGATCATGCCGACAACCCGGGCGGCGGCGCGCCGGGCGACAGCACGTTCTTTCTGCGCGCCGTCATCGCGCGCGGTCTCGGCAATGTCGCCATCGCCAGCTTTCACGATCCCGCGGTGGTCCGGATTGCCACCGATGCGGGGGTGGGCGCGCGCATCGCGATCAGGTTGGGGGGCAAGGCCGGGCCGACCTCGGGCGATCCGCTCGATCTGGATGTCGAGGTCATGGCGGTCACGCCCGATCTCGGGCAGATGGCGATCGATGTGCCCTATTCGATGGGACCCAGCGTCTGGCTGCGCCATGCGGGCATCGACATCGTGGTTTGCTCCAGACGCGCCGGCATCTTCGCGACCTCGATCTTCGAGGACCTCGGTATCCGTCTTGCCGAGCGGCAACTGGTGATCGTCAAGTCGAGCAGCCACCATGAGGCGGCCTTTAACCCCATCGCGCGCCACACCTGGAAGGTCGCGACCCCCGGTGCGCTTGATCTCGACTTTAACCGACTGTCCTATGTCAGGCGCACGCGTGATTTCTATCCGATAGACGGCTCTCGGCCTACTGCGCGGGTGATCGACCTTACATGACCTCGCAAATTGCAGCAGCCCATCCTATCCGGAGCGTCGACCTATCTCCACCATAGGATGTTGTCGGAGTCATCGGCTGTGACGGGGCTTCTTGAGGCGTGGCTTGACCCTGATCATGAGGAGCACGCGGACAATCGGCGCTGGAACGCTTTGGCGAATAGGTCTGCCGCTGCTTCCGGCCCCGGCCTGAAATTACGCCTGTGGACATCGCCGCATGGTGCAGAGGTAACTCTCGAACCAGAAGATTCCTTTACGTATCCGTCTCGTCGGTGCGTTTTTGATGGTCATGAAGGGCAAGATTTAGATGTTCGCTAGGAGAAATGCTGATCAGGAAGCTCAGCCTGCAACGTCATAGCTGCTATGAGTGGGCTACCCGCTAAATTCTACATAATGTTTATTATCGGGTGGTGCAGTCAATCCGGGGCTGCGTAGATCCTATCGTCGCGCCATCTGTGGCACCGGCCGCAGGGGCCACTTACGACGGCCGCTTGAAAGGGTTCAACGCAAGGTTGCGGGCGAGCTTTGCTGCACGATGAAGTTCGGCCTCGGCAAGGCTCACGTGAAGGTCGAAGTCGTCACGAGGGACTGGACCGAAGCGGACTAGGCGCGCATCAGCATAGTGGTATCCGGTCTCATCCTCATGCGAGGCGATCATGAACATTTTGGGGTGCGCTCTGTACCAAAGAGAGCAGCGGGGATTGATTCTGATCTTGTTGTTAAGCCGTTCGTAGATGGCAATATTGCATGGCCCTTCGTGTTCTTTCCCTACCCGGAACGCGACAGCGACTACGTCTTTTTGGCGCGTCAAACCTTCCTCATGCAGTCCTAGTTCTTTCCCTTCTGGAACGGCCATCAGCATCGCTTCCCTAGGGTTCGCATAACTCCGCGGAGCACCGCTCGCGATCAGCCCGCCCAGGGCAATGACGAAATCTTGGGCGACTTCGAGGTTCAGCTTCTGGTTGTTTTGGGGAGCCATTTCTCAATACCTTTTCGCTCTACTCGTCAAATCTATCAAATTGTCGAATTGCCGAGTTCAGGGCGCGCCCATGAAATGCTTCGTTGCACCTGGATCACTCCGACATGAGCACACACACGGGACGGATGCCGACATATGTTGCATAACGTTCAGAGGGTTATCTCTTTAACGGGCGATGTCGGGTTCAACGGAGTTTGCTTCTTAAATTTTGCCGGGCTGACCAAATTGCGTTTGCATTAAATGGGTGGGACGGCGACGGTTCGGTGCCACAGGCCGAGCTTAACCTGTTGCAGCAGGATCGCGCTATGTGTTCAGCGGCTTTATCCTAGCCTTGCGGGCGGCGCGGAGGCGCTTAGGTAGCAACGCAACCGGGAACGATTCCAGATGCGAGGTCACTTTCGGGATCGCGTTTGTCGCGTCTCGCAAAAGCTTCATATGCTTCTTCGAGTAGCGACCTTGGGTTTCGTTAGAAAGCTTGTGGCCAGCGAAATCTGCTCTGATCTCGGGCGAGATCCCTGCGCCTTTCATGCTGTCGACGACGGTGTGGCGGAACGAATGCGTCGCTTGTCCGGCTTTCAGGAAGGGTAATTCCTTCTTGATGTGATCCCAGATCCTTTTCGAATAGGTGTCTCCCATCGTGCCCTTGCCGCTTTCGCGCACCAACTCGGGGAATAGCAGGGTTTCGCCTTCAGCACGCAGGGCCAGTACATAATCTGGCAGCCCCAGGCGAATGAGCTCGCTCGCGAACGGCAGCTTGCGGGCCGATGTCACTGTCTTGAGGCGGCGAATCTCCGTCGGTCGGACGTTGAACTGCCAATTGCCGTCCACGAACTCGATATCGTCCAGAGCCAGGCCGCAGATCTCTTCGCGCCGCATACCTGTGTACCATCCGATCATCGGGACAAAGTAAAACGCGCTGTGGACCAATAGATCGCCTGGCGCCATCCACCGACCATAGGATTTGAACCCTGTCCAAGGCGGGAGACTGAAGAGCTGGCGGCCCTCTTCGTCGGTGTAGCGATCGCGTTGATCGCGAGGGTCGGTCGCAGGCTTTTCGATGAAGGCGCTATAGTCCAGCGCGGCAATCGGCTGGTGCTTTGCGAACCAGTCGGTCAGCTGACGCAAGAAGCCCCAATGGCGATTGGTCGTGCTGAGGCCCAACCCGAGCTGATCCTTGGTCAGAGCATCGGCAGGCATTTCGAGTGGCGTGTCTTGGTTCTTTCGCTTGGCGGCCTTCGCGATAGCCTCTTCACCTTTCCGCACGCGCTCCGCGGTTTCGGCGACGATTTCCCAGATCGTCATCTCCCGGTGCTTGGGCGACTTACGGAAAGAGGGGCCATGCAGCGCCTCGAAGCAGGTGTTGAGCTGGACGAGATGGTCATGGGTGACCGTGGCCAACGGCTGGCCGTGCATCACCTGCTCAAGCAGGAGTGCTGGCAGCTTGAACTGCTCACGGGTTTTGTTTGTCCAAGGCTCGCCGCTCTTCCGGCGCGCTGTTCCGTCCTTGCCGCCCGTGCGCGGGTTGTGCTCGAAGAACCTCTCCACCGCTTCGGTGGGCGTCATGCTCGCCCAGGGCCCCGCAACGACAGGGGCAGCCGGCGCTTGCGGTGTACTCGGTGTGGCAGCGTATGACGCGGGCTGCGCCAGTTGCTCGTAGCCGGCCACAGGGACCGGCGCGTAGGCAGCACCGGGATTGGTGAGCGTCGTCCGAAACTCCCGGATCGCCTCGATCCGCGCCTGATTGACGACCTTGCGGGCCATCGCCTCGCGCAGCGCCGATTGTTCCACGCCGATCTCGGCAAGCCGGGCGATGGCGGCTTCCTCCGCGCCGTCCTGCGCGAGGGAGGCAGCAAGGTCCGACCAGGCCATAACAACGATCGGCTCATCATCGGCCTCGGGATCGATCCGGGCGACAAGGAAGTCCTCGACCTTGCCTTTGGTGACCCCGTCCATTGCCGCCAACTCGCTCGCGCCGAGCCGGAGCGAGAGTGCCTGATCGATGTCCTCGTGATCCTCGGGCGGGAGGATGTGAAGCTGGGCATGCATGATTTCGAGCCGGTCGCGTTCGACCAGCATCTGGCGGCGAAAGATTTCCGCACGCTGGGCAGCGTTCAATCCGTCGCTTGCAATGTTGGCGGCCATATTCATCGCGAGGCGCTCACAGATCAGGGTCATGGCCGGAGCGAGCAGGGCTGCCCGCTTCCGGCTGGTGGTCTTGAGCGAGAAGCGTAGCCGAAAAGGCTTATCGGGGCCTAAACGTATGAGTCTGCGGAAATAATAGGTTCCGTCTTTGCGAGTGACATTCTGAATGCGGCACATGCCCTTGGTCTCCTGCCGTGGCACCCTGCCGTGGCACCATGTTGTGGTGCTTTGGCCGGATGTTGTTACAAGAAACACGTTATTTCAGATAGTTGGAGCATTCCTGGCAGGGGCTCCTGTCACCCCTGCCATTTTCCTTTTTCGGTATCCGGCATTCGGCCCGCAGGCGCTGCGGACGGGCAATCGCCCGCCCGCATGTCGCCGTATCAATACTCCTCCGGCTCTTCCGGCGTTTCCGTGTGGTAATCCTTGCCTGCGGTCTTTTCGCCCCGCGCCAGCTTGAACACCACGCCCGAAAGCAGCGCCAGCGCCAGCAGGTTGGGCAGAGCCATCGCCGCATTGGAGATGTCGCCCAGGCGCCAGACGAGCTGCGAAGGCTGGGTCGCGCCGACAAAGATCGCCACGCACCAGATAACCCGCCAGATGATGTGCAGAATCTTCTCCCCGCCGCGGGTCGAACCCGGCACCCGGTCATAGATGAAGGTGATCGCGCGCTCACCGTAGTAGCTCCACGTCAGCAGCGTGGTGAACACGAACAGGATCAGCGCGATGCTCACCACCAGCGTGCCCAGCGGGATGCCCGCGATCAGCGTCGGGAAGGCCGCGCTGTAGGCGGCGATGGTGGTCGCCACGCCCGCCGTTTCGACGGTGCTGAGGTCCGATTGCCAGACGTGCTTCACAGCTTCGCCGCCGCCGGTGAAATCGCCCTGCACGGTCAGGATCACCAGCGCCGTCATGGTGCAGATCACGATGGTGTCGATAAAGGTCCCCAGCATCGCCATGCGGCCTTGCTGTTCGGGATCATCGGTCTGTGCGACCGCGTGCGCGATCGGGGTCGAACCCTGGCCTGCCTCGTTCGAGAACAGGCCGCGTGCGACGCCGGCACGGATCGCGATGATGATCGCTGCGCCGACAAAGCCGCCTTCTGCCGCCTGATTGTTGAACGCGCCCGCGAAAATCCGCGAGAAGGTTTCAGGCAGGTCGCCCGCGTTCAGGATCAGTGCGATGATCGCCATCACGATGTAAGCGCCCGCCATGAACGGCACGACCTTTTCCGCGACATTGCCGATCGACTTGATGCCGCCGATGATCACCACGAACACCGCGATGGCGACGATCAGACCGCCGATCCAGCGTTCGATGCCGAACAGTTCGTTGAGGCCGGTGGCGACTTCGTTGGCCTGGATCGAGTTGCCCGTCACCAGCGCGGAAAACAGCGTGCCGATACAGAAGATGATCGCCAGCCAGGTGTATTTCGGACCGAGGCCCATCATGATGTAGCTCATCGGGCCGCCGCGCTTCACCCCGTCGGAGGTTGTTTCGCGGTAACGGATCGCCAGGCTGCCTTCGGCAAAGGCCAGCGCCATGCCGATCAGCGCCGTGATCCACATCCAGAACACCGCACCCGGACCGCCCCAGGCGATAGCGAATGCGACGCCGGCGAGGTTGCCGGTGCCCACCTGTCCGGAAAGCGCGGTCGACAGCGCGGCAAAGGGCGAGATTTCGCCTGCGCCTTCGCCCTTGCGGCCCGCGAACAGGCCCTTGATCGCTGCACCGAACTTGACGATCGGATAGAAACGCAGACCGATCATCATCCACAGGCCGATCCCCAGAAGGATCACTGTCATCGGCGGAACCGGTATTCCGGCCACTTCGAGGATTTGCTCCCCGCGCCATTCACCACCCCAGATGAAATCCGATACGTTGACGACCTCGTCGACGATTGTCGTCGATCCAGCTTCTGCTGCAGCCATGTGTGGCTATCCCCTTGTGCTTGTCCCCGAAGGCGGGCCGGATGTACCGGCTCCGCGAAAGAAGCGGCCACGCTAGAGGCGCGGATCGCCGTTGACTAGCCCCGAAACCTGTCTTGGCGCTTGCTTTCCTGCCTATCGAGCCATATTACGGCGGCCATTCCGACATCGGTAAGAATCAACAGCCCATCCGTGACCTTGTCCCGGACGGCGACGGACCCTACCTGAAAGCCGGATCGAAACATTATTACCACGCGAAGGCGACAGGCACCCAAATGGCCGAAGACAAACAGCGCAAGACATCGGTTCCCGAATTTGTGAACCAGGTTCGCACCGAAACCGGGAAGGTCGTGTGGCCGACCCGCCAGGAAACCGTGCGCACCGCGATTTTCGTGTTCATCTTCATGGTGATCCTCGCGCTGTTCTTCCTCGGGGTGGACAGCCTGTTCAACTTCGTCGTCAACTTCCTTCTCTCGCTCGCATAAGCGCGCCCAAGTCCAAGGACCAACCATGTCACGCTGGTACATCATCCACGCCTATTCCGGGTTCGAAAACAAGGTGAAGGAAGCGATCCTCGCCGAGGCCGAGCGTCTGGGCCTGTCCGAAGGTGTCGAGGAAATCGAAGTCCCCACCGAAACCGTGACCGAAGTGAAGCGCGGCAAGAAGGTTCAGGTCGAACGCAAGTTCATGCCCGGCTACGTCCTCGCCAAGCTGCGGATGAACGACGATATCTATCACCTCGTCAAGAACACCCCCAAGGTGACGGGCTTCCTCGGCAACAACAACAAGCCGCAGCCGATCAGCGAACGCGAAGCCGCGCGCTATTTCGGCGGCGTCGAAGAAGCCAAGGCCGCGCCCAAGAAGGACATCAGCGTCGATTACGAAATCGGCGACAGCGTCAAGGTGCTCGACGGCCCATTCGCCAGCTTCAACGGCGTGGTCGAGGAACTCGATTTCGACAAGGCCAAGGTCAAGGTTTCGGTGTCGATCTTTGGCCGTGCGACTCCGGTCGAACTCGATTTCGAACAGGTCGAACTGGTCAAGTAAGATGGGTCGCGGCGGGATCACCACCCGCCCCGGCATCTGCAATCGCAAGAAACGTTTTGCCACACGCGAAGAGGCAGAACGGGTGGCAGCCGCCGCGCCGTTCACTGTGCGCGCCTACAAATGCGCGCTGTGCAAACGCTTTCACCTCACCAGCCGGACCAAGGGGATGAAACTTCCGGCGAGCGAAAGGATCGCGGCTCGCTCCAATCCGCAGTGATCGCTGGAATTGCTCCAAGCGCCTGATATGAAAGCGCCGGGGGGCATGATGAGCAGCGCGCAGACACCGCCGGAAAAACCATCTCAGCAGCAGATTGCCGGGCTCACCGGCAGTTTTCGCGCCGGACGCCATGCAGAGGCGCTGGAACTGGCGCGCACTCTGGCATCGCAATTCCCGACGTCGCTTGCGGCTTGGAACATTCGCGGGGCCGCTGCCCGCGCGCTCGGATCGCTTGACGAGGCGGAGGCCAGCTTCTGCCAGCTTGAAACGCTCGATCCGTCCTTTGCGGGCGCGCCATACAATCTCGGGCTGACCTTGCAGGATCTTGGCCGCAATGAAGAAGCCGTAGCCGCCTATCGCCGTGCGCTGGCGCTGGACCCGCAACTGGCGCAGGCGCACAACAATCTGGGCAATCTGCTGACGAGATTGGGTGAACTCGATGCCGCCATTGCCCATCTGGAAACAGCGCGCGATTTGCGTCCCGACCTGCCCGAAATCCATAACAGTCTCGGCAATGCATTGAAGCGCGCGGGTCGGTTCGATGAAGCTCTGGCCGCCTATCTCGCCGCGCTGAAAACCGCCCCCGGCTTTGCTAAGGCGCTCTACAATGCCGGGGTTCTGTGGATGGAGCGCGGCGAAACCGACGACGCCATCGCCGCATTTCGGAAGTCTTTGACCGTGGAGCCCGGCAATGAGCTGGCCCGGCTTCAACTCGCATACCTGCTGGCACAGGATTGCGACTGGGACGGGCTGGATGCGATGTCCGGGAATGTCTGCGATCTGGGAGTGACCACTCAAGGTGTTCCGCCGTGGCCGCTGCTCGCGCTGGAGGATTCGCCGGAGCGGCAATTGCAGCGCGCGCGCAGTTGGGGCCGGCGGATATTCGGTGAGCCGCAGCCAGCGCCATTGCCCGCCCGTCCCAAGGCAAGGCCAGAGCGGCTGAGGATCGGCTATTTCAGTGCCGACTACCATGATCACCCCGGCGCCCGGCTGCTGAACGGCATGATCCGTCACCATGATCGCGACCGGTTCGAAGCGCACGCCTTCAGCTATGGCCCGCGCCGCAACGATCCGTATCGCCGTGACGCCGAGGCGATCTTTGACGGGTTTCATGACGTGTTCGATCATTCCGATGCCCAGATCATCGAGCTGGCGAGGTCGCTCGATCTTCACATCGCGATTGATCGTCAGGGATACACCGTCGATTCGCGCACCCGCTTGTTCAGGCATCGGCTTGCGCCCGTGCACGTCGGCTATCTCGGATATCCTTCGACGCGGGGGGTGGACTTCGTCGAGTATCTGGTTGCCGATCCCGTCGTGGTGCCAGCGGCCCAGCGGGCGCATTATTCCGAATCCCTGATCAGTCTGCCGTACACCTACATGCCGTGTGACAATCGCCTGCCGATCGCTCCTGATGGCCCCGCACGGGCAGACCATGGCCTGCCAGAACATGGCTTTGTGTTCTGCTGCTTCAACGCGACCTACAAGATCACCCGGCGCGAATTCGAAATCTGGATGCGTTTGCTGGACCAGGTGGAAGGCAGCGTCTTGTGGCTGTTCCGTTCAACCCCGGCGGTGACGCGAAACCTGCGCAGCCATGCCGCAGGTCTGGGAATAGACCCTGATCGGCTGGTGTTTGCCGATCGCGTTCCGGCAGAGCAGCATCTTGAGCGGCACCGCCACGCCGATCTGTTTCTCGATACCTTCTGCATGAATGCGCACACCACCACGGTTGATGCGCTTTGGGCGCATTTGCCGGCGATCACGCGGGTGGGAGAGCAGCTTGCGGCGCGGGTGGCGGCCAGCCTGCTTTATGCCATGAACCTGCCTGAACTCGTCACGCAGACGGATGCCGAGTATGAGGCGCTGGCGCTTGAGCTTGCAACCGATCCGGCGCGGCTGGCCGCGGTTCGGGCAAAGCTTGCCGCCAACCGGCTCGCATCGCCATTGTTCGATACGCAGGCCTATACCCGCCATTTCGAAGCCGGGATGGATATGGCTTACGACCGGTTCATGGCCGGATTACCGCCCGCCGATATCGTCATTCCGGCCTAGGGTCAGGCTATTTTCCTACTCCGCCCGCGCACGCTACTTCCGGTGTTTCGGCTGATTGCCGGTAACGTCTGGAAAGCGCCAGAATGGAAAGTCATACCCGTCACCCCTTCGCATCGCCCGCAAGGCCGCGCAAAACTGCGGAATTTGGGGTTGGGGGCAATGGGCGGAATATTTTTAAAACCGGGGGGCAGTGTCATCTTTCAACCGGCCCGCAAAGGCGAATCGGTGCTTGCACTTCGCGGGCAAATCGGTATGTGGCGCACTTCTGCTCGTTGAGGGCAGGAATCCGTGCGGGAGGCTTTCGGAAGAAAGCCGTTGGACCGCTTAACATGAGCCGCAATCGCAAGAGGGCGGCAAAAGTGCGAAAGGAGGCCAGTCATGGCCAAGAAGATTGAAGGCTATATCAAGCTGCAGGTGCCTGCGGGCACTGCAAACCCTTCACCCCCGATCGGCCCGGCTCTGGGTCAGCGCGGCGTGAACATCATGGAATTCTGCAAGGCATTCAACGCCGCGACCGACAGCCTTGAAAAGGGCATGCCGATCCCGACGACGATCACCGTCTATGCCGACCGTTCGTTCACCTTCGTCACCAAGACTCCGCCGGCCAGCTTCCTGATCAAGAAGGCTGCCAAGCTGAAGTCGGGTTCGAAGGAACCGGGCAAGGTTTCCGCCGGAACCATCAAGCGTTCGCAGCTCGCTGAAATCGCCGAAACCAAGATGGCCGATCTCAACGCCAACGACATCGAAATGGCAACCCGCATCATCGAAGGCTCCGCGCGTTCGATGGGCCTCGACGTGGTGGAGGGCTAAGGATCATGGCAAAGCTTACCAAGAAGCAGAAGGCTCTCGCCGGTCTTGACCGTGAAAAGCTGTACACCGTCGACGAAGCGCTGAACGTCCTGCGCGAGTACAAGAGCAAGTTCGACGAAACCGTCGAAGTCGCGATGAACCTCGGCGTCGATCCGCGTCACGCAGACCAGATGGTGCGCGGCATGGTGTCGCTGCCTTCGGGTACCGGCAAGGAAGTCAAGGTTGCGGTCTTCGCGCGCGGCGACAATGCCGAAAAGGCGCTGGCTGCCGGCGCCGACAAGGTTGGCGCTGAAGACCTCATGGAAGACATGCTGGCCGGCAACCTCGATTACGACCGTGTGATCGCATCGCCCGACATGATGGGTGTGGTTGGCCGCCTCGGCAAGACGCTCGGCCCCAAGGGCCTGATGCCGAACCCGAAGCTGGGCACCGTCACTCCGAACGTGGCGCAGGCCGTCAAGGACGCCAAGGGCGGCCAGGTCGAATTCCGCGTCGAGAAGATGGGCATCATCCACTCGGGCATCGGCAAGCTGTCGTTTAAGGACGAAGACCTGAAGGCCAACTTCAAGGCGCTGACCGAAGCTGTGGTGAAGGCCAAGCCGTCGGGCGCCAAGGGCAAGTATGTGCGCAAGGTCTCGCTGACCTCGAGCATGGGCCCGGGTCTCAAGATCGACGTGGCAGAAGTCGAAGGCGCGTAATTCGCGACGAGGGCGCGCCGAAAAACCGGCTCACCCGGCTTCTCGACGAAACGACAATCGGGGTCGGCAGCTTGCGCTGTCGGCCCCTTGTCTTTGGTGGTGCGAATGCGCATCTTGACGGGGCTGGTCCTGATGCTCGCGCCCTCTCCCCTATTCGGGGCGTGGCATCTTCCCTGAAGGAGAAACGATGCTCGACCCCAAGTGGTATGTCATCGCTGCAGCCGTCGCGGCTGTCGCGCTACTGGCCAATTTCGATCTGACTTTCGGCCTGATTGCAGCGGGCCTTCTCGCCCTCATCCTGCTTGCATGGGTGGCGCTTTCCCTGTGGCTCGCCCCTGAAAGCGGCGAGCCTGATTCCGAGCGGGGCGCGCTTGAAGAGAGATTTCGCCGACTGTCGGCAACTCGCCGGCTCGCCCAGACCAAGGAACTAACCGCGAAGGGCGGATCGGACGCGGGATAAGGCGCCCGAACGCTCGGCCAGCGCCTTTGCGGTGCTGATCGCGCCGTCGAAAGTGCTGCGTGCGCCCAGCAATGCGCGGTTGGCCGCGGTGGGCGCAAGCAGCAGGAAGCTGGCACAGTCCACGCTGTCGGTACCGAACATTTCCTTGTGCGCGCCTTCGCCTTCGGTGAAGTCGAACCAGGCAAACCGTTCCTCGGCGAACAGCCGCTCAAGCGCTTCGAGCTGGAGCACCGTTCCCGGCGACAGCCGCGCATAGTCAGGGTCGTAGCCAAGGTGCGCGTAGATGAGCGTCTTGCCTTCGACGGGTAGTGACAGATAGGCGATCGGTGTGTCGCCCAGCTTCAGCAGGAAACACCGGATCCGGTCGGCTTTCGCCAGTTCCAGCAAGGCCGTGCGCGCTTCGGGTGTGTCCGGCAGTCCGGCATCGAGCAGTCTCGCCTGATAGGTGCGCGTCGACAATGGCAGCGCGGCATCAATGAAGGCCGCTACCTCTTGCTCCGTGCGGTGTTCGGTAACGGCATAATCGCCCGCTTCCTTGGCCAGCTTGCGCGATTTGCGCCGCAGGGTCGAACGGGTCTTGGCCGAAAAGCGGTTGAGGTAATCGTCGAAACTGCGTCCTGCCATCGCGATGTAGTGGCGGCGATAATCCTGCCTGCCACCTGCGAGGTGGTGCGGAAAGCACGCGGCGATTGCTTCAATGCCGCCTTGCGGAGCTGACAGCACCCGCAGCCCGTCGCGGCCCGGAGCGGGCGGATCGAACCGGGCCTCCGGCGCGAGCAGTTGTTCCAGCGAGAAACTCCAGGTCGCCAGATCACGCCCGACGGACAACAGCCGCCGCGATCCGATCGTGAAGTCGATCGACCCACTCGCCATTACAGCGCGCCGTAAAGCGTGTTTGAAATCAGCTGTTCGGCATAGCGAAGGCCGGTCCGTACCGGGCTCGCCGGGAGGGGAGAGCTGTTTGCCTCGGGCGGAGCGACCTGCGGAGGATCATCACGGAAATTGCCGGTGGTGATGCCTTTTATCCCTGCAAGCGTGCGGCACAATCCTTCGAACCGGCGACGCACGATCCGGTTTACAGCGAGCTTGCGCCGGTTGATCAGTTCGAAGCTGTGCGTGACCAGCGTGAAGGTGCAGCGCCCGTTATCGCGGGCATGGCGGATCGCTGCTTCCATCTCGGCCAGCGTCAGCGCGGTGATCTGCGCATGGCGCTGTCCGCCGCCCAGCGTGCCGATGCTACCCACGGGCACTTCGATCACTCCAAGATGGCAGACCGGATCAAGCACGTCGCTGCCAAGGCTGATCCGCGCCGCCCCGCTTGGCAGCGCCGGACAATGGCTGGTGTCGTATTCGAGTCCCAGTTGCGCGAGGGCGCGCAGGGTGTTGTCATCCGCGCCATAGTTGCCGGCGCGAAACGCCACCGGGCGCGGCGCACCCGCCGCCATCAGCGTGTCGCGTGCGTATTCGAGTATCCGGCATTGCTCCTCGAACGGGAAGTCGAACAGGTTCTTGCCGGTGCGTTTCGAAGCCAGCGGATTGTCCACGCCGGCCAGTTCGAGCCATTCGGTATGACAGTGCAGTTGAACGTCCTGCCCAGCTTCCAGGATCGGTTTGAGAATGTCCTCGATAGATGCCACGCCCCACACCAGCGCGGCCATCGGATCGACGAAGAACACCGCTTTGATGCCATGCCGTTCGAACAATTTGAGCTTGTGCGTGATGCCTGCCGGACCTTCGGGTGTTATCCCGCCGATGGAGCGCGCGAAATTGTCCATCCGATCCTGATTGGACAGGTCGGTGACCAGACCCGATGAATACTCGGTATCAATCGTGATGAACACGCGTGTCATTGCGCCTTCCGCCATAGGGCAGAAGGGTTAAAGCGCGGTTTTGAAGCGATTAGCAGCCCGTGGAGAGCCCCGCGCCGTTCAGATGCCGCCCGGCGTGAAGTCGTGTCCGTTGGTGGCGAGGCCATCGCTGAGGCTGTCGACACAGCTTCGCAAGTCCTCCTCGCTGGTGGAACGGATCACGAAATTCGCGCCGACCCGGCCTTCGCGGAAGAAGGGGTAGGAGCCGATCTGGCAATTCTCGTGCGCGTCCTCGACTTCGCGCAGCAGGTTGGCGACTTCGCTTTCGGCGACCCAGCAGCCGATCGTTTCGGACAGCAGCGGCGCGCCGCCCTCCAGCTCGCCTGTCAGCGCATCGAGCATTCCTGCCGTGATATGCGGGACGCCCGCCATCAGGATCACATTGCCCCGCCGGATGCCGGGCGCGCCCGACATGCGATTGGGGATCAGGTCGGCCCCTTCGGGCACGCGCGCCATGCGCAGGCGCCCTTCGTTGAGGCCACCCTTGTTCGCGTAGTAACGCTCCAGCAGCGCGCGCGCTTCGGGATGGATGACCACAGGCACGCCCAGCGCTTCGGCCACGGCATCGACGGTTATGTCGTCATGCGTCGGCCCGATGCCGCCGGTGGTGAAGAGGTAATCATAGGCTTCGCGCAAGGCATTGACCGCCGCCACGATCCGTTCCTGCACATCGGGCACCACGCGCACTTCGGCAAGGCGGATGCCCTGCACCTGAAGCCATGATGCGACCTGCGCGATGTTCTTGTCATGGGTGCGGCCGGAAAGGATTTCATCGCCGATGATGACGAGGCCGGCGGTCCAGATTTTGTCGGGGGCGTTCATGGGTTTTGGTTAGGGCAGACCCGGTGCAGCCTCAAGCGTGAACCTTGTCGCAATGTGCGATTTCGTTTGCCTTGCGGCGGCAAGGGCAGATGTCCGCCCTGGCGGCTGCGAAACGCTACTCAGCCGCTTCGAGCTGTTCCTCTGGCCGTTGCGAATTGGACCCGGCGCGGCGGAAAGCGAGGATGCCGTCATCCACCGGATCGCTCGCCATCAGCTTGCGATCAACCACATATTCCTGATTGAGCCGCCACGGGTAGTTCACCCCGTTTTTGGGCTGAATGTGCTTGGCGCGCTGGATATAGCCGCTGGAGAAATCGTAGATGTCGTCCTCTTCGATTTCCGCTTCCATTTCCGGGGTCAGAATCGGCACCACCGTGTCGATATTGCGGGAGCGCATCTCGTTCAGCACGCGGCAGACGTAATCGGAATTGATGTCCGCGCGCAGCGTCCAGCTGGCGTTGAGATAACCGAACACCACCGCCAGATTGGGCAGGTTCGAGAACATGCAGCCCTTGTAATAGAACCGCTGGGCGAAATCGACCGCTTCACCATCGACGCTGACGGCGATCTTGCCTGCGACCGCCATTTTCAGGCCCGTCGCGGTGATAATGATGTCGGCTTCGATCAGTTCGCCCGATTTGAGGCGGATGCCCTTGGCTTCGAACGCTTCGATATGGCCGGTGACGATGCTCGCCTTGCCCGCGTTGATCGCGTTGAACATGTCCGCATCCGGCACCAGGCACAGACGCTGTTCCCAAGGATTGTAGGGCGGGGTGAAGGCTTCCTTGTCGTAATCCTTGCCCATCGCCTTTTCGAGGCCCTTGCGCAGGTTCTCCTTGACCTTCTCGGGCTTGTTGCGGGCCACCTTGAAGGTGAAATCCTGCATCCAGATGTTCTTGGCACGGGTGATCTTGTAGGCGAGTGTTTCGGGCAGGATCTTGCGCAGGAAATTGGCAAAGCCGTCCTTGGCCGGGCGCGACACCATCCATGTCGGGGTGCGTTGAAGCATGGTGACGTGGGCGGCCTTGTCAGCCATCGACGGGACAATCGTCACCGCCGTCGCTCCCGATCCGATCACCACCACTTTCTTGCCCGCGTAATCCAGATCGTCGGGCCAGAACTGCGGGTGCACGACCTGCCCTTCGAACCCGCCTAGCTGGAAACCCGGATCGTACGGCTCGTCATAATCGTAATAGCCCGATCCGAGATAGATGAAGTTCGCGGTGAGGTGTGAGCGGGTGCCGTCCTCCGCTTCCATCTCGACGTGCCAGCGCGCCTCGTCCGAGCGGAAATCGGCTGAAATCACTTTCTGACCGAACCGGATGTGGCGGCGGATGTCGCGTTCATCGACGATGCGGTTGAGGTATTCGAGAATGGCGGGCGCATCGGCGATGCTCTTTTCATGCCGCCACGGTTCGAAATCGAAACCCAGGGTGTGCATGTCGCTGTCCGACCGGATGCCGGGATAGCGGAACAGATCCCACGTCCCGCCGAGGTTCTCGCGCCGCTCGACGATGGCGAAGCTGTGGCCGGGGGCTTTCATCCGCATATGCGCGGCCATGCCGATACCCGAAATGCCTGCGCCGACGATCAGCACATCAAAGTCTGGAGCTGTAGCTAACATTGAGCCTCTCTCTTCCCGTGTTGGCGGCAATGTAAACACACGTCGCCGTCAAAAGCGAGTCTTGATAGCAATTTGAAACTGACTTTGTGCGCCGGAATGATTAGTGCCGCGCACACCATGATGATTGCACTCAGGATTGCCGTTTCCAGCCTCGCCATGTCGCTCGCGACTGCCGCCTTCGCGCAGGACGACGATGTTTCTGACGGCAACGAGGACGAGATCATCGTCACGGGCGAAGGACTGGAGCCTCCGCTTTCGGGCATCGTCTATTCGACCACCACGATCGAGCGGGAGCAGATCACCTCCAGTGGTTCGGGCAGGATCGAGGATGTGCTGTCCAATGTTGCCGGCTTTCAGCAATTTCGCCGTTCGGACAGCCGATCATCGAACCCCAGCGCGCAAGGCGTGACGCTGCGCACATTGGGCGGGAACGCGACGAGCCGTGCGCTGGTGCTGCTCGACGGGGTGCCGATTGCCGATCCGTTCTTCGGGTATATTCCGCTGTCCTCGATTGCTCCTGAAACGCTCGGGCGCATCCGGGTGACGCGAGGCGGCGGATCGGGCCCGTTCGGGGCCGGGGCGCTGGCCGGGACGATCGAACTGGAAAGCGCAGGTCCTGCCGCATTAGGCCCGGTTTCAGCCAGCCTGTTGGCGAATGATCGTGAGGAGACCGAGGCGAGCGGCACCATATCGCGGCGATTGGGCAGCGGTTTTGCCACCATCAGCGGGCGTTGGGACCGGGGCGACGGGTTCTTCACCACTCCCGCATCCGATCGCGTGCCCGCAACCTCGCGCGCAGCCTTCGAAAGCTGGTCCGTCGGCTTGCGCGGGGTCGCCCCGATCAGCCCGGATGTCGAACTGCAGGCGCGCGTAGGCCTGTTCGACGATGCGCGCACCTTGCGCTTTGACGGAGCGGATTCCACCAGCGAAGGGCAGGATGCGAGCCTGCGGATCATCGGGCGGGGGGAATGGAAATTCGATGCGCTCGCCTATGTCCAGGCGCGCAATTTCTCCAATGTCGTGATCAGTTCGACCCGCTTCACCCGCGTGCTCGATCAACGCAACACGCCGTCAACCGGGCTGGGCGGCAAGATCGAGGTCCGTCCGCCGATTGCCGAAGGGCATGATGTCCGCATCGGGGTGGACTATCGGCGCGCCGACGGGGAGTTGCAGGAAGAAGCCTATAGCGCGTTCAGCGGGCTGCTGACCGAACGCCGACGGGCCGGTGGCAACACAGCCAATCTGGGTTTCTTCGTCGAGGATGACTGGGAAATCGGGCCGCTGGTGCTGACGGGTGGGCTGCGCGCCGATCACACCAGCATCGACGATGGCTTCTTCCGCGCTCTCAATTCCCAAGGTGGATTGGTGAGCGAGGTGATCGCACCCGATCGTTCCGACTGGGCGGTCAGCTGGCGCGCGGGGGCGTCGTTCTATGCCACCCGCCGGCTGGATTTGCGGGCGGCGGCCTACACCGGGTTGCGCCTCCCGACGCTGAACGAGCTTTACCGGCCCTTCGTGGTGTTCCCGGTGGTGACACAGGCCAATGCCGCACTGGAAAACGAGCGGCTCGAAGGGTTCGAGATCGGTCTCAACTGGCAGCCGGTCAACGAACTGGTGGTTTCGGTAACGGCGTTTGACAATGAGGTCGAAAACGCGATCGCCAATGTTACTCTCGCGCCCAACCTTCGCCAGCGGCAGAACCTGCCCGCGATCGAAGCACGCGGGATCGAGGGCGCGCTGGCGCTGGCGCTGGGTGATGTCAGCTTCGATGCTTCGCTCGCCTACACGGATGCGCGCATCGCGGGCGAGGGCGCATCGCTGGCGCTAGATGGCAACCGGCCTCCGCAGACGCCCGAATTCTCCGCTTCCGCAACGCTGGCCTGGCAACCGAGCGAGCGCGTGCGTCTTGCTGCGACGCTGCGGCACGTCGGAGCGCAGTTCGAGGACGATCAGGAAACCGACAGCCTGCCTGCGGCCACCACGATCGACCTGTTCGCTCAGGCGCCGATTGCCGGGCGGTTTTTGCTTGTCGCGCGAGCCGAAAACCTTCTGGACGAAACGATAGTCACCCGCAATTCGGGCGGCAGCATCGATCTTGGCGTGCCACGGACAATCTGGCTGGGTTTGCGCTACGGGTTTTGATGCGCTGCAACAAAATTAGCAGAGTCGGGCCGGGCGCGGAACTATGCTGCGTTGCAGCAGGAAATGTTGCATTTTTGCTACTGTCGTCAACAACCTCTCGCTGACTCTTGGCATTGGGAAATGCGCTGGTAATCTGCGGAGTTGGAGAGCCCGATTGGCGATTTACCAATCGGTAAGTGGAGAGGAAAATCTATGACACGTAAGCTTGCAGCTTATGCTGCCGGCCTCCTGGCCTGCAGTTCGTTCACCGCGCCCGCCTTTGCGCAGGCCAACGGCCAGGTTGCGGCCCCGGATGAAGATGATGGCGTCATCATCGTTACGGCGACCCGGCGCGCGCAGGACGTGCAGGACATCCCTATCGCTGTGACCGCGATCGCTCCGCAGGCGCTGGAAAACCAGGGCGTCGACAACATTCAGGAAATCGCCACGCTCGCGCCAAGCTTCACTGCCAGCCAGGCGCAGCTTGCCTCGGGTTCGGTGGTGCTGCGCGTTCGTGGTGTGGGTACGACCTCGAACAATATCGGCTTTGAAAGCGCGGTCGGCATCTTCATCGACGGTGCATACCAGTCGCGCCCCGGCGTCGCGCTTAGCGAATTCGTCGACATCGAGCGTGTCGAAGTTCTGCGCGGCCCGCAGGGCACGCTGTTCGGCCGCAACACTTCGGCCGGTGCGCTCAACATCACGACCAAGCGCGCGGATGTGAACGACTTCGAAGGCTTCGTGAACGCCTCTTATGGCAACTTCAACGAAATCAGCCTGCAGGGTGCGGTCAACGTGCCGATCGTGCAGGACACCCTCGCATTCCGCGTCACCGGGGCCTATCGCGAGCGTGACGGTTTCCTGACCGCTGTGAACGGTGCCGGAACCGAAATCGGCGACACCAATGATGTCGACCAGTATCTCATCCGTGCGCAGCTCGGCTGGGATACCAAAGGTGGTGTTCAGGGCCGACTGATCTTCGATTATTCCAAGAGCCAGTCCAGCTGCTGCGGCGCGATCGAGCTTTATCAATCGCCGCTCGTAACGGGCGGCGCCTATGCTGCGGTCGGCCTCGGTCTCAATGGCGGCAACGGCCAGCCTTCGGTGTCGACCAACCCGTTCGGCCAGACCGAGTTCGAAGAGGCGCTCGACAATCGCACCGTATCGCTCAACCGCGTGCCGGTGGCCGATATCGACAACTTCGGTGTGACTGGTGAAATCGAATTCCCGATTTCCGACAGCGCCGACCTGATCTTCATCGGTTCCTATCGCAAGTATGAATCCTTCGAGAGCTACGATTCCGACTTCACCGCGCTCGACATCTTCGATGTGGACGCGCTGAACCTCGACCTCGAAACCTGGACGGCGGAACTCCGCCTTCAGGGCGAAGCTGCGGATGGCAAGCTCAACTATGTGGTGGGCGGCTATTACTCCGATGAATCGATCGATCAGTCGGTCAGCTTCTCGCTCGGTCAGGACTATGGCGAAAACGTCGGCGCGCTGCTGTTCGTGCCCACCGGCGGTGCGCTCGGCCCCAATCCGCTGACCGTATTCACCGGTCTTGACCCGGCCGGAACCAGCAACACCAACCGGTTCCAGCAAAGCGCGCAGAGCTACTCGATCTTCGGCAACGTCTCGTACGAGCTGGCCGAAGGCCTCGAACTGACGCTCGGCGGCCGCTATTCGTGGGAAGAAAAGGATGGCGGTTTCTCGCAGACTGCCGTCAACAATCAGGTCTGCCCGGCAACGCTGGGTGCACTGGGTGCCATCCCCGCCGCGCTGCAACCGAGCTTCATCGTTCTGGGCTGCTTCGGCTTCACCGCTCCGGCTGACCTGCCGCAAGCGGCTGTCCTGCCGCTGGTTCGCACTTTCCAGACCAATTTCAGCGATGAAGAGTTCATCTACACCGCCCGGCTCGGCTATGAATTCTCCGCGCCGGTCAACATTTATGCGAGCTTCACGCATGGCTACAAGGCGGGTGGTATCAACCTCGACACCACCGCTGCGGTGTCAGGCGCCGATCCGCGCTTCCTGTCGGAAGAGGTCGATGCCTATGAAATCGGCGTCAAGAGCCGTCTGATCGACGATGCGGTGACGCTGAATATCGCGGCCTTTCATGAAGAGTTCTCGAACTTCCAGGTGCTCGAATTCACTGGCACCGCGTTCCAGACCTTCAACGTGCCTGTCGCGAAATCGACCGGTCTGGAAATCGAAAGCCTCATCCGTCCGACCAGCGAACTGACGATCAACGCTTCGGCCACGATCCTGGATGCGCGCTATCCGGAGGATTGCGCCGGGAACCAGGCCAACGTCGTGACCGTGGCATCGCTTTGCGGCAACTCGCTGACCAACGCCGCCGATCTCGTCGCGATCTTCGGGGCGCTGTGGGAAAAGCCGATCAACGACTCCACCGAATTCTTCCTTTCGGGACAGATGCGGATGGAAGGCGATCAGCGCACCTCGACGCAGGCAATCGTACCGCCAAGCGCGGCGCAGATCGCTGCAGCCGGTAGCCTGCAGGCGGCCATCGATGCGGCACCGCTGATCATCGGTGACGTCCAGGACGGCAAGATCTTCGGCAACGTGCGTGCCGGTCTGCGGTTTGCAGACGGTGCCTACTCGATCGAAGGTTTCGTCAACAACATCACCGACGAAGTGGTGCGCGGCGTCACCTTCAACACCACGCTGCGCGGCAGCGGCGCGGCGAACTCGCGTTCGGCCTTCTCGCTGCAACCCCGCACTTACGGTGTGACGGTACGCGCCAAGTTCTAAGCGTAAGCGCAGAACCAAAGAAAGGGCGGCTCGGGAAACCGGGCCGCCCTTTTTGTTTTGAGAGTTTAAGTTTGGGTAGGCCCCTATGGGCCTGCCCGTTCACATAGACCTGGCGATCAGCATCTTCATGACTTCGTTCGATCCACCAAAGATGCGGGTGATGCGCGCATCGCGGTACATCTTGGCGATCGGGTATTCGTTGATGTAGCCCGCGCCGCCGTGCAGCTGCAGGCACTTGTCGACGACTTCGCTCTGAAGCTCCGTGACCCAGTATTTCGCCATGGCCGCAGTCGCCACGTCCAGCTCGCCCTTGAGCAGCTTGGCAATGCAATCGTTCACGAAGATGCGGGCTGCCGTGCCGCGCGCTTTCAGGTCGGCGAGCACGAATTGCGTGTTCTGGAAATCCCAGATCGTCTGGCCGAACGCCTTGCGCGATTTGACATATTCGATCGTGGTATCGAGCGCCTTCTCGATTCCCGTGGCCGCACCCATCGCGATCACGAGGCGTTCCTGCGCAAGCTCGCCCATCAACTGATAGAAGCCCTTGCCTTCGACTCCGCCCAGAATGTTCTCCGCCGGGACAAAGACATTGTCGAAGAACAGTTCCGAAGTGTCCGCCGCGTCGAGCCCGATCTTGTCGAGCTTCTTGCCGCGCTGGAACCCTTCGGCTCCCTCGGTTTCGAGCAGCATCAGCGAAATGCCCTTGGCGCGCTCGTTCGGGTCGGTCTTGGCAACGACGACGATGAAATCGGCGGTCTGGCCGTTGGAGATATAGGTCTTGGCGCCGTTGATGCGGTAGCCGTTGCCGTCCTTCAGAGCGGTGGTGGTGATCGACTGGAGGTCGCTGCCCACGCCCGGCTCGGTCATCGCAATTGCGCTGACGAGTTCGCCGGTGACGAGCTTGGGCAGATACTTCTGCTTCTGCTCTTCGGTGCCGTGACGAACCAGATAGGGCAGGATGATGGTGTTGTGCAGGCTAGCGGCAAAGCCGTCGACGCCATGCTTGGCCTGCTGATCGATCACGACGATATCGTGCCGGAAGTCGCCACCATGGCCGCCATATTCGGTCGGAACCGAAACGCCCAGCAGGCCAGCCGCACCGGCCTCGCGCCAGAAATCGCGCTCAACCTGGCCTTCGTCGCGCCATTTCTGGACGCGCTTTTCCGGGGCATGCTGCTGATAGAATTTGCCCACTGCATCGGCGAAGATCGCAATTTCTTCGTCCTGCATGAATTCGGGCTGGGGCACGTCGATGACGGGCATGGTGTCTTCCTCTCTCGCTTAATCCCATGAAGCTACGCCCGCCCCACCGATCCGGAGGCGCGGGCGCGGCCAAAATTCCGGTTACTTGCCCTTCCAGTTGGGCGCGCGCTTTTCGGCGAAGGCGGCTGCGCCTTCGCGCGCGTCTTCCGATACGAACACCGGCGCGATAAGCTGCGCCTGCTTCTTGTAGCGGTCTTCCATTGCCCAGCCGCGCGATTCCTTCATCACCTGCTTCGAAACGCGCACGGCAAGCGGGCCGTTGGCGGCGATGCGCGCGGCCAGTTCCTTTGCCCCGTCCAGCGCCGAACCTTCGGTAACGGTGTTGATCAGGCCCAGTTCGTAGGCGCGCTTGGCATCGATGAAATCACCCGTCAGCGCCAGTTCCATCGCGATCCGCTCGGGGATCTGGTCAGGCAGCATCATCACCCCGCCTGCTGCAGCGACGAGGCCGCGCTTGGCTTCGGGGATGCCGAATTTCGCGCCAGCATTGGCCACCACCAGATCGCAGGCGATCATCAGTTCAAGCCCACCGGCCAGAGCATATCCTTCAACTGCCGCGATCAGCGGCTTGGCCGGGGGTGCCTGCACCACGCCGCCAAAGCCGCGCCCTTCGACGGTGGGGCTTTCGCCGCGCAGGAAGCCCTTGAGGTCCATGCCCGAACAGAATGTGCCGCCCGCACCCGTCAGGATGCCGACGCGCAGATCGTCTTCGCTGTCGAGCCGTTCCATCGCCGCCGCGATTCCCTCTGCCGCCGCCTTGGTCATGGCGTTCTTGGCTTCGGGGCGATTGATCGTGACGATCAGCACGCCGTTGTCGACTTCGGTCAGGACTTCTGGTGTATCGGACAAAGCTTCTCTCCCTGAATTTTTAGCCCTAGCTAATTTGAGATTGCGAAATGCAACTGAATTCTTGTGCGAGTGGTGCAGTCGGTTTACGGAAACGTCAACCGCAATTTCGATAGATCGAGAGAGGAAATCATGGCTGAGGCATATATCATCGACGCAGTCCGCACCCCGCGCGGTATCGGCAAGCAGGGCAAGGGCGCGCTGGCGGCGGAGCATCCGCAGCATCTGGCGGCGACCGTCCTTCGGGCGATTGCCGAGCGCAACAAGCTCGACACCTCCACCGTCGACGACGTGATCTGGTCGGTTTCCACACAGGACGGGATGCAGGCGGGCGACATGGGCCGCATGGCCGCGCTTGATGCAGGCTATGACATCACATCTTCGGGCACCACGCTCGATCGCTTCTGCGGTGGCGGGATCACTTCGGTGAACCTTGCAGCGGCACAGATCATGAGCGGCATGGAAGATTGTATCGTCGCCGGCGGCACCGAGATGATGAGCCTTACCGCAGCGATGGCGAAGGAGAAGATGCAGGCTGGTCTCAAGCCGCCGATGATGGGCAGCTACAACGAGCGGCTGCAAAAAGTGCACCCGCAATCGCATCAGGGCATTTGCGGCGACGCCATCGCCACGATCGAAGGCTTCACCCGCGAGGAGCTGGACGAGGTTGGTTATCGCTCGCAGCAGCGCGCCGCCGAAGCCATCGGCGAAGGCCGCTTTGCCAAATCGGTTGTTCCGGTGGTGGCGGATGACGGCACCGTGATCCTTGATCATGACGAATATCCGCGTCCGCAAACTACGATGGAGGACCTCGCCAAGCTGGAGCCGGCCTTCACCAAGATCGCCGACGTGCCGCTGGACGCCAAGGGTACGACTTTCCGCGGGCTGATCAATCAGAAGTATCCCGATGTCGAAATCCAGCATTTCCACCATGCCGGGAACAGCTCGGGCGTGGTTGATGGCGCGGCTGCGGTGCTGGTGTGCAGCAAGGCCTATGCCCAGAAGCACGGGCTGAAGCCGCGTGCGCGAATCGTGCAGACCGCCAACATGGGCGATGATCCGACATTGATGTTGAACGCTCCGGTTCCTGCCGCGAAGAAGGTGCTGGAAAAGACCGGAATGACGCTCGACGATATCGACCTGTTCGAAATCAACGAGGCATTTGCTGTGGTCGCCGCCAAGTTCGTGCGCGATCTCGGCCTCAGCTGGGACAAGGTCAACGTCAACGGCGGTTCGATTGCCCTTGGTCACCCGATCGGCGCGACGGGTTCGATCCTGATCGGCACCATCATCGACGAATTGGAGCGCCGCGATCTCAAGACCGGCCTTGTCACCATGTGTGCAGCGGGCGGCATGGCTCCGGCGATCATCGTCGAACGCGTGGACGATTTCGTCGACTGAGGTGGAACTGATGGTTGCTGACAACACGCCCGTCATCATCGGGGTAGGGCAGTATTCGGAACGGGTGGGAGAACCCGGTTACGAGGCGCTGTCCTACATGGATCTTGGCGGGCAGGCTCTGGCGGCAGCCATCGCGAATGCCGGGGCTATCGGTCAGGTGGCCGATGCCATCGATACGCTCGCTGCGATCCGCGCCTTCGAAATGTCGCGTCCGGGCAAGGAACCGCCCTTTGGCGGGCCGGACAATATTCCCGGCGCGCTGGCCAAGCGGGTGGGTGCCTGCCCGCAGCGGCTGATCCTGTCGCCAACCGGCGGGCAGACCAACCAGCAATATGTTGGCGAATTTGCATCAGCGATTGCCGCCGGGGACAGCCAGTGCGCCGTCATCGTCGGATCGGAAGTGATCTCCACCGCGCTCGCGCTCGCGGCAAAGGGTGAAAAGCCCGACTGGTCCGAAGCGATCGGCGGGGAATTCGAGGATCGCGGATACGGCATCGACGGGATGATGGAGCCCGTGCTGTTCGCTCACGGTGCGACCGGCGCGATCCCTCTCTATGCCATTGCCGAGAATGCCCGGCGGGCGAAGCTGGGCAAGGGGCTTGAAGAATATCGCCGCGATATCGGCGAGCTCTTCGAGCCCTTTACCCGTGTCGCCGCAGCCAATCCGCATGCCGCCGCTCCGGTGGAGCGCAGTGCGGAGCAGCTCGCCACCGTAACAGACCGCAACCGCATCGTTGCAGAACCCTATCCCCGGATGACGGTCGCCCGCGATCAGGTGAACCAGGCGGCGGCGATCATCATTGCGAGCGCAGGCAAGGCCCGCGAACTGGGCGTGCCGGAGGACAAGTGGGTGCACATCCACGCCGTCACCTCCGGGACCGAGCTGGAACTGTCCGAGCGGCCCGATCTATCGGCCAACCCGGCCTCCATCGCTTCGGTTGAGCGTGCGCTGGAAATCGCGGGCAAGGGGATGGAGGACATGGCCTTTCTCGATTTCTATTCCTGCTTTGCCATTCCCGTCTTCAACCAGTGCGACCATTTCGGCCTGTCGGCAAACGATCCGCGCGGGCTGACGCTGACGGGCGGGCTGCCGTTCTTTGGCGGGGCAGGGAACAATTACTCGGCCCACGCCATCTGCGAAGCGGTGGAGCGGGTGCGCGCGCATCGCGGCCAATTCGCGCTGGTGGGCGCGAACGGCGGCTGGATGAGCAAATATGCGGCCGGGATTTACTCGGCCGAGCCCGCCGACTGGTCGGGCCAGCGTGTGGCGGCCCTGCCCAAGGCCAGCAACGGCGTCGCCCGCAGCAATGATCCGTTCGATCAGGCAACCGTTGAAAGCTATACGATCAACCATTCGAGGACCGGCAGCGATGCTGTGTGGATCGGGCGCAATGCGGACGGGGCGCGTGTGGTGGGCAATGCCGACCTGTCCGACGAAGCGACCCGCGCGGCGTTCGAAAGCGGCGAACCGTTTGGCGTAAAGCTCAACGTGACCCGCGACGATCGCGGGCGCAACATCGGGCGCGTGATCTAGTCTTTCTTCCGCTCCCCGCCGAGGAAATCGAGCGCGTTGAAACCTTCGGGCGCGGGCACTTCCGTCACGGGATCGTCGCGGTCGTCGAACTCGGTGCGCAGCGCGCGGCTCATCACCGCGTGCATCTGATACATGCAGGTGATGTAGGTGAGTTCGAGGATTTCCTCCTCGCTGAATTCCGCCTTCAACGCATCGAACAACGTATCGGGCACGCGGCCCTGATGCATCACCAGCCTGTCGGCATAGGCCAGCACCAGCCGCTCGCGCGCATCAAGGCAGGTGGCGGTCTGCCAGGTCGGGATCGCCTCGATCTTCTCCTCGGCCACGCCCAGCCCGCGCAGGCTCTTGCAGTGCTGCGAGAAGACGAACTGGCTGCCGGTAGCCCAGCCTGCCCATGTCTGCCCCAACTCGCGCAAGACCGGATCAAGCTTGCGCCTGCCTGATCGGTAATAGGCAAAGCCCTGCGCCGCGTGCTTGAGCGTGTCGGGTGAACCGGCAAACACCGTCCACCAATCGCCGCGCGTCCCTGTCGCGGTGCCGGGCTCGGTCACGGGATCGCGATCGCCGAACAACTGGGCATAGAGCGGCTGCGCCACTTTCTCGTCGGCTTCGCCCTTGGGCACTTCACGCAGGCGCGGCATCAGGCGGGCTCCTGCGCGCTGGCGGGTTCATGCGCGACATCTTCGGGGCCGAACTGCTTCGTGGTCGCCGCGAATTCGAGCATGATGCCGTTGGGATCGGTGAAATAGACCGAGCGCACGAACACCCCTTCGTGCATTTCCGGCGAATAGCCCCTTGGACTGTCGTCATGGTTGAGCACGGCGTGGGTGTGTTCCACGCCCGCTTCGGCGAGCCGATCCAGCGCCGCCTCAAGCTCGGCTTCCTCCATGTCGAAGGCGAGGTGGTTCATCGAACCCACCGCCGTCTTCGCATCGAAGGGAAACTTGCGGACCGAGGCAATGCCGGGCGCTGCGGGTGGCGCATCCTTCCACCAGAAGAAGGCGATGGCATTCCCGCCTCCGCAATCGAAGAAGAAATGCTGCCCGCCATCAGGCAACTGCACCGTCTTGAACAGCGGCATGTTGAGCACTTCGGTGTAGAACCGCACCGTCTCTTTCATGTCGCGGCACACCAGCGCGATATGGTTGATTCCCTTGGTCTTGATCATCCGGCCTCTCCCTGCCCGCGCAACCTGCCCAAGCTGCAACGCGAAGGCAATCTCCCGCATCGCGGCGGGCTTTGACAAAAGGGCAGCAATGGAGTAGGTAGTTTCAAACGAAACCAGTTTCCAGATAGCGAGAAATCAGCCCATGACACTCCACCCCGGTGATCTGTTCGAGAACCCCGCTGGCCTCGACGGCTTTGAATTCGTCGAATTTTGCGCCCCGGAAAAAGGCGTGCTTGAGCCGGTGTTCGAAAGCATGGGCTTCACCCGCGTGGCAAAGCACCGGTCAAAGGACGTGCACCTGTGGCGGCAGGGTGGCATCAATCTGATCGCCAATTACGAACCGCGCAGCGCCGCATGGTATTTCGCCCGCGAACATGGGCCCTCGGCCTGCGGCATGGCGTTCCGCGTGCGTGATGCGGCCAAGGCATACGATCACCTGATCGAAGCCGGGGCGGAACCGGTCGCCAATGAGCCCGGCCCGATGGAACTGCGCATCCCCGCAATCCGCGGCATCGGCGGCGCGATCCTGTATCTGGTTGATCGCTATGCGGGGGCGGAAGGCAAGAGCCTGACGATCTACGACATCGATTTCGATTACCTGCCCGGTGTCGATCCCTATCCCGAAGGTGCGGGTTTCCACACGATCGATCACCTGACGCACAACGTCTACACCGGTCGCATGAAGTATTGGGCGGACTATTACGAAACGCTGTTCAACTTCCGCGAAATCCGCTTTTTCGACATCAAGGGCGAATACACCGGCCTCACGTCAAAGGCGCTGACCGCGCCCGACGGCAAGATCCGCATCCCGCTCAATGAAGAGGGCGAAGGCGGCAAGGGCCAGATCGAGGAGTTCCTGCGCGAATTCAACGGCGAGGGCATCCAGCACATCGCGCTGATCTGTGATGATCTGGTCAAGTGCTGGGACAATCTGAAATCGCTTGGCGTTCCGTTCATGACGGCGCCGCCCGCGACCTATTACGAAATGTTGCCCGAGCGTCTGCCCGGCCATGGCGAAGATGCCGATGCGCTGAAAATGCGCGGCATCCTGCTCGACGGGACGACTGAAGGCGGACAGCCGCGCCTGCTGCTGCAGATCTTTGCAGAGGCGCAGGTCGGGCCGGTGTTCTTCGAATTCATCCAGCGCAAGGGCGATGACGGCTTTGGCGAGGGTAATTTCAAGGCGCTCTTCGAAAGCATCGAGCGCGATCAGATCGCGCGCGGCGTGCTCGACACCAAGGCCAAGGAACCTGCCGAATGAGCGAGCATCCGGTGAACCACCCCGTGAAACTGGGCGGTGTCCACCACGCCGCCTATCGCTGCAAGGATGCGAAGGAAACGGTGGAGTGGTATGGCCGCGTGCTCGGCATGGATTACACCACTGCCTTCGCCGAGGATCACGTGCCGTCGACCGGCGAATACGATCCTTACATGCACATCTTCCTTGATGCGGGGAACGGCAACATCCTCGCCTTTTTCGAGCTGCCTAACCAACCGGAGATGGGCAAGGACCCGAACACCCCGCAATGGGTGCAGCACCTCGCCTTTCGCGTGCCCGACGAAGACGCGCTGCTCGCGGCCAAAGCACATGTCGAAGCGCAGGGTATCGACGTGCTCGGCCCGACGCACCACGGCATTTTCAAGTCGATCTATTTCTTCGATCCCAATGGCCACCGCGTCGAACTGGCGGCGGATATCGGGACGGATGAGCAATACGCTGAATTGAAACGCGTCGCTCCGCTGATGCTGGACGAATGGAGCCAGACCAAGAAGGCACCGCGCCATGCGGACTGGCTGCACGAGATCGCGCGCAAGGAGCACGGTCACTCGTAACTTGCCGCAACCTCCAAAAGAAAAGGGGCGCGAAGGTCATTGCCTTCGCGCCCCATTCTTTTGGCCAATGGCCGATGCTTACATCGTCAGCGTCGCGCCGAGGAAGAACAGCGTGCCGACCGGGCTGACCGGATAGGCCTGTTCGGTCACGAACGGCTTGCGGTTGAAGACGTTGTTCACACCGCCATAGATGTCGATGTTATCGGTCGCTTCGAAGTTGAACGAGATGTCGTGGATGAAGACATCGCTGGCAATGCCGTTGGCGAACGAGAAGGTGTCCGTCCCGGTGTTGCCGACTTCTTCGATTTCCACGGCACGCAGGCCCATGCGATCGAGATAGGTTGTCGACCAGGTGAAGCTGAAGTTGTTGTATGCCGCCGTGAGCGAGGCGTTGCCTGCCCATTCCGGACGCTGGAGTTCGCCCAGTTCGGGGTCAACCAGCGTCGGATCGCTCGGGTCGAAGAAGTTGTTCAGCTTGTCCACCCAGGTGCCGTTGGCGTTCAGCGTGAAGTCGATCGGACCGACGCCGAAACGGTATGCCAGTGCAGCTTCGACACCTGCGGTTTCCTGACGCGCGAAGTTGACAGATGTCTGGCGCAGGAATGTGAAGCCGCCCGTTGCTGGGTTGCGATCAATCAGGTCACAGAAACCGTTGTTGATGTCCGAACTGTCGACACAGTTGTCCACGATGTCCTGTGCACCCACAGCGTTGATCGCGTCTTCAAGTTCGATGTTGTAATAATCGACGCTGATCACCAGGCCCGGAATGAAGCGCGGAGTGATCTGCGCGCCGATCGTCCAGGTGGTTGCTGTTTCTTCCTTCAGGTTCGGGTTGCCGCTGACCGAACCCGAGAAACGGGCCGTCAGAGGATCGACATAGGTGTAGTTGCCGCCGCCAAAGGTCGGATCGAACCCGATCTGGTTGAAGAATGCGGTGCAGTTCGCCTGACGCAGCGCCGGATCGGCAGCTGTGACAAGGTTGCCGACATCGCACGGATCAACCGGACGGAAGAATGCGCCCTGAGGCGGGTTGAACAGCTCGTTGATGTTCGGTGCGCGAACCGCCTTCGAATAAGTGCCGCGGAACAGGATGTCCTCAATCGGAGCATACAGGCCGCTGACATTCCACGTGAAGTTGTCACCCACGGTCGAATAACTTGCCAGACGGGCCGAACCGCTCAGCTCGAGCAGTTCCGCACCCGGCATGCCGGCGAGGATCGGCAGGCGGACTTCGGAGAAAATGTCGTAGACATTGAAGGTGCCGCCCGCGTTGTTGATTTCCGAAGCTGGGTCGAACACCAGCGAGTTCTGCGAGAACCCGAGGTTGCGCAGCAGGTCGCCCTGGTTTGCGTCAGGCGTGTCCACCGGAATGATCCCGAGCACCAGCGGGTCGAAGTTCGATTCCGAACGCTCTTCACGATATTCCAGACCGAAGGCGAAGCCGACGGGGCCGCCCGGCAGTTCGAGGAACGCACCGGTGTCGCCGGTGAAGATCGCGCTGAACACCAGCTGCTCAAGCTGGAATTCATTTACGGTCGTTGTCGTAATGAAGTCGATCGCTTCCTGGCTGATCGCGCCGACACCGCCAAGGATGTTGGCCGGACGGCACGAACCGTCACCCGGATTGAAGGTGAAGAAGCCCGGATCGCCCGCCGGAATGCCGAACGGGGTGGTGGCCGGAGCCGTCGGGTCGATATCCGAACGGCAGATCGGGCTGCCGCCGGGGCCGTTCACCACGTCGATCGCGGCGAAGAAGCGGTCCATGATGACGCGGTTGGCGTCGAATGAAGTCTGCGTGAAGCGGCCGTAGTTGGCCGACACTTCGTAGGAGAAGTGCTCCGAGGTGTCGCCACGGATGCCGCCGACGAAACGGTAAGTTTCGAACTCGTTGCGGTTGCGGTTGGCACCGAGGTCAGCCGGGTCGCGGGTGATGTAGAAACCTTCCTGCACGCCGTCACCGAAGAACAGCTCGCCCACGAAAGGCTGCAGGTCCGGGGTGATGAACGGGTTGTCCGCACGGATCGTCAGCAGGTCGTAGAAGGTGTTCGGCTGGGCCTGGAACTCGGCCGAGTTCGACACATACTTGGCTTCTGCGAAGAAGGTCGCTGACGGCGAGATCTCGTAGGAAAGCAGGGCGTTGACCGACCAACGCTCGGTTTCCGGGATCAGCGAGTTGACATCGAAGTTGTTCTGGATGCCGGGGCCGCCGAACTGGTTGAACAGGCCGGTGATGGTGCCGTCCTGGTGGACGCTGACGCTGCCGTCGGGATTGATGACGGCGCAGCCCCCGGCCAGACCGAACGCACCCGGCTGGAAGGTCGAGTTGAAGCCGACCGAGCTTTCGAGACAGTCAGGAACGCCGTTGCCATTGATGTCGGGGCCGTCGCTGATGCCGATCAGGCCCGGTGCGACAATGCCGCCTGCCGAAGACAGCGAGAAGGTCGGCTGACCGGCGATCAGCCGCCGCGATGCGTTGGTCGAACGGTCGATCAGCGCAAGCTCGGCTGCGGTCAGGTTCGGTGCGGTGCCGAACTGTGCGGTGTAATCGGCGATGAAATCGGCCTGTCCGGGGATCAGGAAGCCGGTCGGGAAACCGCCGACACCAACCGCGAAGAAATCGCGGAAGTTGGGCGTGTCGGCACTGATGTCGCCCGACTGGAACCGGCGAGCCGGGTTGTCCTGATCGTCGAAGATACCGTTGTTGCGCGAGAAGGCGCGCTCGCCGAACTGCAGTTCGTCGCCGCGGGCGTATTCGCCCGACACCACGAAGTTGCCGCGACCGTCAGCGAAGTTGACGCCCCAGGTCAGGTCGCCATTGATCCGGAAGCTGTCGCCCTTGGACGAAATGCCCGACTGGACATTGGCCTGAATGCCTTCGAAATCGTCCTTGAGCACGAAGTTAACGACGCCGGTCACTGCGTCCGAGCCGTAGAGCGATGATGCGCCCCCGGTCAGCGTTTCGACGCGTTCGATCAGCGCGGTCGGGATCGAGTTGATGTCGACAGCCTGTTCACCGGCGACGCCAGAGACGTGACGGCGGCCGTTGACCAGCACCAGCGTACGGTTCGAACCGAGGCCGCGCAGGTTGAGGATCGACTGGCCTACAGCTTCGGAGAAGATGCCGTCGATCGAGCCTTCGGACGAGGTCGAGGTCGAAAGGGCCGGGACATCGCGCAGCGCGTCCACAACGTCGGAGGTCCCCGTCTGCGTCAGCGCTTCCGCGTCGAGCGAGAGGATCGGGGCCGGAGCGCCAATGTTAGGATCGCGGGCGATGCGCGAGCCGATGACAACGATCTGCTCTTCTTCATCGGCGGCGGTTTCCTGATCCGGCGCTTCTTGCGCGTGGACGGCAAAGGGCATCGTGCTTGCTGCTGCCAGCAGTAGTGCGTGGCCCGAAATCTTGAGAGGTTTCATCAGGGTTCCCTGTTGTTGCGGGTTTATGGTGCGGTGCAGCAGGGTCTTTCTCCCCATCAAAAGTGTCAAGGATGTTTCAGCCGTTTGTGAGGTTCCGTGGGTCGTAGTGGCAATTTTGTTACGCCTGAGGTCGCGCCCGCGTAGCAATCGCTGTGGTTTCCCGGCGGGAGCGGCAATGCTGCCTCTCCAAGCGCCTTGACCGGGGCGCGGGATTGTTTGAGTTAACCCCCAACCACACCCTTTCCATCACCCCTCCCAAGCGAACGGAAAGCTCCAAGATGCGAAAACTGACCGGCCGGATCGCGGCTCTCCTTGCTCTTTTCTCAGCAGCGCTGGTATCTCCTTCAGGCGCGGGCCATGCGCAATCCTTTCTCGATGCGGAATTCGATCCGGCGATCCCGACGCTGACGCAAACCGTCGGCCATGCCCCGGGCACCCGCATCACCTCGCCCGAAGAGGCCAATCGCTATCTCGACGCGCTCGCCGCCGCCGCGCCTGAGCGGGTGAAGAAGGTGCAATATGCGACAAGCTGGGAAGGGCGCCCGCTGCATTACCTGATCCTGACGAGCCCCGAAAACATGGCGCGGCTCGATGCGATCCGGGCCGATCTTGCCAATATCGCCGCCGGGCGCCCCGGCAACGGATCGGCGCTGCCGGTCACATGGCTTGCCTATTCGGTCCACGGCAATGAAATCTCTTCAACCGACGCCGCGCTGATGACGGCCTATCACCTGCTCGCCGCGCGCAATGATCCGCGCGCTCAGCAGATTCTTTCCGAAACCATCCTTGTCATCGATCCGCTGCAAAACCCCGATGGCCGCGCGCGCTTCGTCAATCATTTCCGAGGTGCTGTCGGCATTGAACCCGCGGGCGACCGGCAGGCCGCCGAGCATGACGAGACCTGGCCCAGCGGACGGGTCAACCACTACATGTTCGATCTCAACCGCGACTGGTTCACTCTCAGCCAGCCCGAAACGCAGGGCAAGGTCGCCGCGATCCGCGAATGGAACCCGGTGGTGGTGGTCGACATCCACGAAATGAGCGGGGACGACACCTATTTCTTCTCCCCTGCCGCCGATCCGATCAACCCCAACATCACCGCCGCCCAGCGCCGCGCCTATGAAATCATCGGACGCAACAATGCGGGCTATTTTGATGCAATGGGCGAACCCTATTTCACTCGCGAAGTCTATGACCTGTTCTACCCCGGATATGGCGACACGTGGAACACGCATCAGGGCGCGATCGGCAGCACCTATGAACAGGGATCGTCGCGCGGGCTGGTATGGGATCGGCGCGACGGCACAAGGCTGACCTATGCCGATACGGTGCGCAACCACTTCGTCGCGAGCATCTCAACCGCCGAAGCCGTGGCCCGCAACGCCGACCGTTTCCTGACCGATTTCGCTGACTATCGTGCCGCCAACGCGCGCGGTGCGGCGGGCACTGGCAGCTATGTGATCGATCTGGCAAAGAGCCGCTGGAACGCGGAAAACCTTGGCCGCCGCCTTGCCGCGCAAGGGATCGAAGTGCGCCGCCGCGAAGGCCCAGTCACCGTATGCGGTCGCAATTATCCCAAGGGCTACATCGCCGTTCCTCAGGCGCAGCCCGCCGCGCGGCTGGTGCGCAGCCTGCTGGATCGGGACACCGCCCTGCCGCCCGATTTCGTGGCCAAGCAGGAACAACGCCGTTCCGAAGACCTGCCGCACGAACTCTACGACGTCACCGCATGGTCTGTCGGGTTGATGTCGGGGGTCGATGTTGCGGTGTGCGCAGGTTCCGCACCCGGAGATGCGCTTTCGGGCAGCACCCCCGTCACCCCGGTTGAGGAAGGCGCAGGCGATTTCGCCATCGCCGTGCCGTGGACCGACAGCGGTCAGGCCCGGCTTGTTACCCTCGCCCTGCGCGAAGGGATCGAGGCGCGCAGCACCGACGAAGCCTTCACCAAGAACGGCCGCTCTTACCCGCGCGGCACGGTGATCTTCCCCGCGCGCATGAACTCGCCAGAAAAAATGGCGCGTCTGCGCGAACTGGCGCGCGAAGTGGGTGCATCCACCGTCGCTTTCGAAGACAGCTGGGTAGAGGATGGGCCGAACCTCGGCAGCGAATCCTTTGTCCGCCTGACTTTACCGAAGGTCGCAATTGCATGGGACGAAGGCGTCTCGCAATTGAGCGCGGGCGCGATGCGTTATGTACTTGAGAGGCGGCTGGGCCTGCCGGTGGTGCCGATCCGCACCAATCGTTTCGCCCGCGCCGACCTGTCCGATTATGACGTGGTTCTGATCCCCGATGGGTCCCCGCGCGGCGATCTGGGCGAAGGCGGAATTGCGACGTTGCGCAGCTTTGTCGAACGCGGCGGCGTGCTGGTTGCGGTCGGCGGCAGCCTTGGCGCGCTGACCGGTGGTGACACGCCGCTGCTTTCGGTCAAGCGTGAGGCTGCACTGGGCCGTGATCCGTCAAAGGCGAAAGGCGATGACGAGGCGGCGCTTGCCGAAGCGGTCGAAATCGGCAGCGAGGCGGAATACCGCGAAGCCATCGCCGATCAGGGGGCGCTGCCTGATACGCTGCCCGGCGCGCTGCTCAACACCGTGGCCGATACCGAGCATTTCCTGTCCGCCGGATATGATGCGGGCGCGGTGGTGCTGGCCAGCGGATCGCAGATCTACACTCCGCTTGACCGGGCAAAGGGCGCGAACGTGCTGCGCTTCGCCAGTGCAGACCGCCTGATTGCCAGCGGATATGTGTGGGACGAAAACCGCCGCCAGCTGGCGTTCAAGCCGTATCTGATGGCGGAACCGACCGGAGACGGGCTGACGATCGCTTTCGCCCACGATCCGGCCACCCGCGCCTATCTCGACGGGCTCGATCTGCTGCTGGCCAACGCCGTGCTGATCGCGCCGTCGCGCGTGCGGTAGGAAGATGCGGTGGGGCGGGTGGCCGTGTGGGCTGCCCGCGCTGTCCTACATGAGCTCGCCTGAGTACATGATGGTGGATGGCCACCCTTTACTACCCCGCTTTCCAAGCCGTCCCGCGCGCCTTTGCGGGTAACACTTGCACGCGCGAAACGCGACGGTTTGCGGGCCGAAACAGTGACACTTTCCCGCCCAAAGGTGACACTTGGCCGGTTTCGGGTGACACTTGGGCTGCAAGGGTGACAGTTTGCGCCCGAAAGGGTGACACTATCGGGCTATTTTGCCTGGACAGTGTTCCACCTGTTCCAGGCTGTAGGGATTGGGCAGGGGTACGGGCCGAATCAGACGGCTTGTCAGAACGACTGCTGGACGCGCAGGTTCACCAGCGGGCCGTCGCTGTCGCTGTCGAAGCGCGGACCGGACAGCGGAACTGCCACTTCGACGCCCAGATCAAGGTCACGCGTCAGGTCAAGCCGTACACCGCCCCCTGCAGAAGCCAGCGAGCCGCCGCCAAGCCCGTCTTCGAGGTTGGAGACTACGCCGCCATCGGCATAGGCATAGACCTGCGCGCGCGGCAGCCAGAACCCCTTGCCCCGGATGTCATAGCGCAATTCGCCATAGCCCATGATGCCCCGGTCCCCGGCGCGTTCGTTGAAGTTGCAGCCGCGCAGGAACGACGGCCCGCCAAGCCCGATGTCCTCTGTCGCCAGCACCGGATCGGTTGCCAGCTGTCCGCGCGCGGCGAGCGCGATCGAAAGTGGGCCGCTGATCTGGCGATCCCACGAGGCCCAGCCATAGAAGGAGGTGAAATCAGTCGATGCGTCGAGCCGCGAAGCCGGCGGATCGCCCGGACGGGTGGCGGACAGGATGTTCAGGCCGCGCGAGACGGTGAAGCGTCCGCGATAATTGCCCCCGGCCAGTCGGCCACGGGTATAGATCCCTGCGCGCACCACCGGTACCCGGTCGCGTCGGGCGAGCGTGCCTGCGCGGTCTTGCCTGAGATCGGTCACTTCGAATTCGCCGATCACCCAGACGCTCGCATTGCGGCTGCGCAGCAGCGGATAGCTCGCCTCGATCCCGGCGCGCCAGAACTGCCCTTCGATATCGCGATCGGTCAGGAAGTCGCCCGGATCGGTGGAGGAATAGGACAGGTGCGCTCCCAACTCGAGCCCGCTGGCGTCCACCACAATACGGTAGGAAGCACGGGCGAATTGCAGCTCGGACGGCGGCAGCGGAGTGGTACCGAAGCTGAGGTCAACTTCGTCCGCGGAAGCAAGCAGGCCGTTGAGGTCGACGGAGATGCGCCCGCGGATCGGGCCGACAGGTTCGGAGCCGTCATTCGAAAGTTCGACGGCGGCATAGGCGTGAGAACGTCGCGCGCGCACGATGAGGACGCCGGTGTCCCCTTCGCGCTCAAACCGGGAATCGAGAATGCGCACGCCGGAAATGTCGTCGGCAAGCAGGATGTGCCGCTCAAGCTCTGCGCGGGTAACAGGCTTGCCCGCCGCGAGAGGGGCAAGCTGACGCCGTATCGCAGGCTCGTCCGCGCCTTCGATGCGGATCGTGTCGACCCGGCCTTCGTCCAGCTCGACCCGCAGCACGCCGAGCGAAAGCCCCTGTGGCGGGATCGAGGCGGTGGCAAAGACGTGTCCCGCATCGCGCGCCCGGCGGGCGATCGCGTCGGCAAGTTCGGCAAGGTCGGACTGCGCCAGCGGGCGCGAGGTGTATCGCTCGATCAGGTCGACGAAGTGCGAATCGGGCAGCGCCTCGTTCCCGTCGATAATGATCGATCCGATCGTAAGCCGTTCCTCGTTAGCCTGCGTTTGGGCAACACGGCTGGCCTGGCCTGTGCGAACGCGCGGCGACTGGTCAGCGGAATCGCTGCGCTGCTCCTCGGCGGAGGCCCGGTCCAGTTCCTCGGTCTGGTCGAACGCATCTTGCGCCGACACGGGATGGGCAATCCCGATGGCGGACAAAAGCAAGAACAGGCGCCAGCGCCTAATCAGGGGCATACTTACAGACATATACGTAGTCCCCTAGGCGCCCACCCCCTAAGAAATCGTCAAATCATCAAAAAATTAACCACCCCAGCTTACCAACAGGCAAATAATCAGAGCGTATGCAGGCTAACGGAGGACTATCTAATGTCTACATTGCGTCGCTCACTTCTGCCTGTCGCTCTGCTGCTTTCCAGCACGAGCGCGTTTGCCCAATCCGGACCGTGGACGGTCACCGAAACGCGTGGGGATGTCCTCATCCGCACGCCTAACGGTGAACGCGTTGCGAAGCGCGGCGAGACGCTGACCGCGGGCCACCAGGTGGTGACCGGGAGCGGCGGCAACGCCACGATCGTCCGCGGGCAGGAATTCGTGACCGTGCGACCCAATTCGCGCATCACCATCGTCCCGCGCGAGCGTGAACGCGGTGTCATCCAGATCATTCAGGATTTCGGCAGCGCGCTCTTCAACGTGGGCAAGCAGCAGAATCCGCACTTCGGCGTAGACACTCCGTACCTCGCGGCTGTGGTCAAAGGCACCACCTTCTCCATTACGGTGAGCGAAGAAGGTGCCTCGATGCAGGTCACCGAAGGCGCAGTGGAAGCATCAACCGTCGATGGCGGCGCGCGTGACCTGGTGCGTCCGGGTGAAGTAGCGATGATCGCGGCGGGTGACCGGTTCCGCCTGAATATCGAAGGCGATGTTCCGCGCCAGATCGATTCGCCGCAACGCGCAGTTACGACACCTGCCCCGGCGGCTGCTGCAGCAGCAGCGGCTACTTCCTCGGGCAATTCCGTGGCAGCTCCGCAGGCGACTTCGCAACAAGTGACGCCTGCCGCCAACGGCAATGCCGGTGGCAACGGCCAGAGCGCATCTGCGCCGGGAGCGCCTGTCGCCGCAGCGCGCCGGGCCGCAATCACCAGCCCGGTGGCCAGCTCCAATTCGAACCTTGCCGAACTCACTGGCGGGCTTGTCAGCGGCGAAGTCGAAGCCTCGATCGAGGTTGCCGCGGTTCAGTCGAGCTCCAGCAGCGGCACTGAAGAGGCAATCGCAGACACCAGCGTGACAGCGGCAAGCGCATCTGCGGATACCCGCAGGAATGAAGCCGCCGGATCGAATGGCAATGCCGGCGGCAACGGGAATGCCGGCGGTGCGAACGACGGCTCTGCCGATAACGGCAACTCGGGCAGCAACAGCAACGCTGGTGACAACGGCAACGGGAACGGCAACGGCAATTCCGGTGGCGCTGACGACGGCTCGGACGAAGCGCCGGGCAACAGCGGCGGTAACAGCAACGCTGGCGGCAATGGCAACGCTAGCGGCAATGGCGGCGGTGCCGACGACGGTGCTGGCGATGGCGCAGACGAGGCCCCGGGTAACAGCGGCAACGGAAACGCTGGCGGCAACGGCAACGGCAACGGCAATTCGGACGGCGCTGACGATGGCTCGGACGAAGCACCGGGCAACAGCGGCGGTAACAGCAACGCTGGCGGCAACGGCAACGGCAATTCGGACGGCGCTGACGATGGCTCGGACGAAGCACCGGGCAACAGTGGCAACAGCAACGCTGGCGGCAACGGCAACGGCAATTCGGACGGCGCTGACGATGGCTCGGACGAAGCACCGGGCAACAGTGGCAACAGCAACGCTGGTGGCAATGGCAACGGCAATTCGGACGGCGCTGACGACGGCTCGGACGAAGCGCCGGGCAATAGCGGCAACAGCAACGCTGGTGGCAATGGCAACGGGAATGGCAACGGCAACGCAGGCCCGGATGACGACATCGATGACGGCAACGACGATCTGAACAATTGCGTTGGCAATCTCGATGGTGGGCTCTGTCTCAATCAGGGCAGCATTGACGACGATAACCCGGGCAACAGCGGCGGCAATGGCAACGCTGGCGGCAACGGCAACGGCAATGGCAACGGCAACGGTGCTGACGACGGTACCGACAACGGTGCTGATGAAGGTCCGGGCAACAGCGGCGGCAATGGCAACGCTGGCGGGAACGGCAATGGCAACGGCAACGGTGCTGACGACGGTACCGACAACGGTGCTGACGAAGGTCCGGGCAACAGCGGCGGCAACGGCAACGCTGGCGGCAACGGCAACGGAAACGGTGCTGACGACGGCACCGACAACGGTGCTGACGAAGGCCCGGGTAACAGCGGCGGCAATGGCAACGCTGGCGGGAACGGCAATGGCAACGGCAACGGTGCTGACGACGGCACCGACAACGGTGCCGATGAAGGCCCGGGTAACAGCGGTGGCAATGGCAATGCTGGCGGCAACGGCAACGGTGCTGACGACGGTACCGACACTGGCGCCGATGAAGGCCCAGGTAACAGCGGCGGCAATGGCAACGCTGGTGGCAATGACAACGGTGCTGACGACGGTACCGACACTGGCGCTGACGAAGGCCCGGGTAACAGCGGCGGCAATGGCAACGCTGGCGGCAATGACAACGGTGCTGACGACGGTACCGACACTGGCGCTGACGAAGGCCCGGGTAACAGCGGTGGCAATGGCAACGCTGGCGGCAACGGCAACGGTGCTGACGACGGTACCGACGATGGTGCTGACAGTGGCGCTGATGAAGGCCCAGGTAACAGCGGCGGCAATGGCAACGCTGGTGGCAATGACAACGGTGCTGACGACGCTACCGACGATGGTGCTGACAGTGGCGCTGATGAAGGCCCCGGCAACGGCAACGGCAATGGCAACGCAGGCGGCAACGGCAACGGCAATGCCGGCGGTGCTGACGAAGGCTTGGACGAAGAACCCCTAGTCGATGACCCTGCCGCCGACGATGGTAGCGCGGATGCCGGCGTTGACGCTGGCGCCGACGACGGCGTCGAAGATCCCGCCGCCGATGATGGCGACGATCGCGGCAATGGCAATGGCGGTGATCGCGGCAACGGCAATGGCCGCGGGCCGACCGGTCTTGATGATGGCCGCATCCTTGCCTGAGAATGAGCCTGCCCTGACTAGATGAGGATCACCGCGCACCTTGCGAAGAACTTCACCGTCTTCCTGATCAGCCTGTGCATTGCAGTCGGCTTTGCTCAGGCACCGGTGTCGCGTACTCTCGAAGACGGCCTTCGTGCGGCCACGGATAAGATTCTCACCCGTGAAGCCTCGGGTCAACTGCATATCGTCGAAGTCGATGCACAAAGCGTCGCTGCGGCCAAGAGCTGGCCTTGGACGCGGGATCATTACGCCCGGTTGATCCGGCAACTCGACGCGGCGGGTGCACGCTCGATTGTCTTCGATATCGCCTTTTCGTCGCCCTCATCGCCTGAAGGCGATGCGGCCTTTGCGCAGGCGATCGCCGAAATCGATACGCCGGTGATGCTGCCGACCTTCACCCAAGGGGCAACGGAGAATTCAAGACGCAGGCTGGATGACCTGCCGATCCCGATGTTCCGTGAAAACGTAAGCCTCGTATCGGCATCGGTCCTGCCCGATACCGACGCGCGCGTGCGCCGCATGGTGTTTGGCACTGTTACCGATGGATTGCCGCGCCCTTCGATGTCGGCCCAGATCGCCGGTGTTTCCGGCGCTGCTCACACCAGTTTCCCGATTGATTACAGCATCGATCCGGCCTCGATCCCGCGCCACAGCTTTGCCGCTGTCGAGAATGGCGCCTTCGACAAGGCCAGCGTCGCCGGGCGCAACATCATTGTCGGCGCGACCGCGGTAGAGCTTGGCGACCGGTACGGCGTTCCGATCCACGGCGTTATCCCCGGCGTGACGATCCAGGCACTGGCAGCCGAGACGCTGCTCGCCGGAGCCCCTTTGGAATTTGGCTGGATTCCGCTCGTGCTGCTCGCCCTGCCGCTCGCCTACATGATGGCGCAGACGAGAAATTACGGGCAGGTCGGGCTGGCGCTTGCCGGTTCATTTGCCTTTATTATCGGCTTGCAGGCCTTTGCCTATCACGGCGGCAGGATCTTCGCGGATGGCGTTCCTGCGCTAGTCCTGCTGGCAGTGGTCGGGCTGTCGCAGGTGCTCCGCATCGCAAGAGTGCAGTTGCGCGAAAAGGCTTTGACCGACAGCGAAAGCGGCCTTCCCAACGCCCTCGCTTTCGCCAACGCGAGCCATGCCGATGGCCAATGGGTCGCCACCGCGTTCGTGAAGCAGTTCGATTCAATCCAGTCGGTGCTGGGCAAGGAAGAGATCGGCAGGTTCGTCCGGCGTCTGGCTGAGAGGATCCAGACCGTTACCGGGGTGCAGACCGTTTACCGCGCCGATACGCGCATGATCGCATGGGTGCACGAAGGTGAGCACGGGGCGCTGATCGACCAGTTCACCCGCATCGAAAAGGCGCTTCTGAAGCCGCTCGAAATCGCCGGTCGGCGGGTCGATGTCGGCGTGTGTTTCGGGATCGCTTCGGAAAACAACCTTGCCGCAGCTTCGCGCGCGGCTAGCGAAGCGCAAAGCCAAGGCAAGCTGTGGCATGCCCACGAAGATGCCGAAGCGGCGATGGTTGAGCAGCGCGTTTCGCTGATGGGCGAGCTAGACGATGCGATCGAGGCCGGCCACATCTCGGTTGTCTACCAGCCCAAGCTGCGGCTCTCGACGGACCGGGTAGAAAGCGTCGAGGCGCTAGTGCGCTGGCATCACCCGGAGCGTGGCTTCCTTCGCCCCGATCACTTCATTCCGCTGGCCGAAGAATCCAACCGGATCGAGCCGCTGACCCTCTATGTCCTGCGCAAGACTATCGAAGATCTGCGCGACTGGTGCGAAAAGGGCGCGATCATTTCGGCGGCGGTCAATATCTCGGCCAAGCTGATCAGTTCGGATTCCTTCATGAGCGCGGCTGAACGGATCGTCCGCGCCACCGGAGTGCCGCGCGACCGCCTGATCTTCGAGGTGACGGAATCCGCCACCATGAGCGATCCCGAGACTGCCGTGCGCAACCTTGAGCGTTTCCGGGAACTGGGAATCGCCATTTCGATGGATGACTATGGTACCGGCCAATCCACGCTCAGTTACCTGCAATTGCTGCCGCTGACCGAGCTCAAGATCGACCGCGCCTTTGTCGAACACGCCCACGTCGAACGCAGCGACGCTTTGCTGGTGCGCTCTACGATCCAGCTGGCGCATTCGCTGGGCCTCAGGGTCGTGGGCGAAGGTGTCGAAGTCGCCGAATGTCTCGACTTCCTGCGCGAAGCCGGGTGTGATTACGTCCAGGGCTATTTCGTTTCCAAGCCGATCAGCGCTGAAGAGTTGTTCCCGCTGCTGACCATTGCGGACGAGGCGCAAACCCCGCGCGAGGCGGAGCAGGCCTCCTAACAGCCATTGTCATTACGATAACGAGGCTTGTCAGCGGACATTTGCCCGCCGCTACAGCATCTTCTTGCCTGCGATCGAACCAGGATCAGGGGCAAGCAGACGATGAATCGACTTACTCGCGTAGCATCACGGGCGACACTTCTGGGTGTGGCCTCGATGGTTGCGTTGAACGCTGGCACTGCGTTGGCGCAGGCGGCGCCCGGACAGCCCTTGTCACCGGAAGCGGCCGAGCAGGCCTATCAGGCGCTCGAAGCACAAGTGCAGCAGCGAGCCGGCGATCCCGCGTTCGACTACCAACTTGGTATCGCGGCGCTTGATGCCGGGCGGTACGGGGATGCCATCATTGCGCTTCAGCGGGTGCTTGCGGTTCAGCCGAATAATGCTGCCGCACGGGCGGAACTTGCGCGCGCCTACACGCTCGCCGGGGATATCGACACGGCGCGCGATCAATTCGCGACGGTGGTGGATGATCCCAGCCTGCCCGATCCGGTGCGCCAGCGGTTTACCGGTTTCGTCCGGCAATTCGATCGCCAGATTTCAGGTGGTGGTTCGGACGTCAGCGGCTTTGTCGATGCCCGTGTGGGGCACGACAGCAACATCAACACCGCGACCGAGCTCGACACCATCGTCATCCCGCTGTTCAGCTTTCTCGGGCCAGGCCAGCTTGGTGCGGGCGCAGTGGCGCAGGATGACGAGTTTTACGAAATTACGGCAGGCGTTTCCGGCGTAACCGCGATCGGGCGACAGGATCGTCTGTTCGCATCGGCGTTGGGAAATTGGCGCGACAATTTCAACAATGCCACCTTTGATCAGGCCGCGCTTACCGGAACCGCGGGCTATGCGCACACTTTTGCCAATAATGACGTGATCTCGATCTCCGGCCAGGTGCAGCAGTTCTGGCTAGAAGACGACAGCTTTCGCACCTCATTCGGGGCGATTGCTCAATACACCAAGCCGCTCGCAGGCGGCAAAGCACTGAACTTGTCGGCGCAGTGGAACCGGCTCAACTTCGACAATGACCCGCTGCGCGATGCGGACCGCTATGCGGTCGGTGCAGGGTTTGTCGGGCGCAATTTCGCGGCCAACATCACCGGCGGCAAGGAAGAGACGCTGCGACAGGCTGGCGATGCGCAAAGCTTCAGCTTCGTCACCGCCAATATGGGGGCCGAGCTGCCGGTGGCAGAGCGCGTCGCGGTGGTTGGCGGGATCGCCTTTGATCTGCGCCGCCATGACGAAGCCGATCCGTTGTTCCTGACCGAGCGCGAGGATGAAAGGTTGGACCTGCGGGCAGGCCTGAAGATTGCCGTATTGGATCAGGTCTTTCTCCAGCCAAGCGCGAGCTACACCCGCAACTGGAGCAACATCCCCCTTTTCGACTTTGAGCGCTGGACCGTGTCAGTCGGCGCGCGCCTTGAATTCTGATCGCCTGCTGGAGGTTTTGTCATGACTGCCATCTCGAAGACTTCTTCGCGCGCCGCGCGCCTGCTCTTGATCGGTTGCTCAAGCCTTGCGCTGAGCGTTCCCTCGCTAGCGAATGAGGTGATTTTCAGTTCCAGCCCGACACCGGTGCAATTGGGCCAGCGCACCAGCCAGAGCAGCGGCGTGACACAGATTGCGCTGACAGGCGGAGGGACGGTCTCGATCGTCGATGCGGCCGAGTACACGATCAACCCCGACGGCTCGATCGATCTCTATAGTGGTTCGATTACGGTCTCCGGCTGCGACAGCTGTGATATCGTGGTGCGGATGCCTGAAGGGCTTGAAGCTCAGGTCGCCGGTGAAGGTTCTTCTGCGAGCTTTAGCGTTGCCGCCAATGGTGAAGCCACCGGTCATACGCTGGGCGGAGAAGTTCGTGTTGGCCAGGCTGGGCGCGGGATGCGCAAGTTCCGCGAAGGCATGATGTGGAGCGCGGAGCCGGGCCGCGCTCCGCGGCGTTCCGTTGCCAATGCCGCAGTGGCTCAACCTGAGCCCGGCAAGCCCGCGGATCCTGAACCGCCGCAGGTGGCAGCCATCGGAGGTGATGCTGGCCCGGTTGCGGCGGCGCTTAACGGAATACCGGTGACGCTGGGTGACGGCCTTGCAGCAGCGGGCGCTTCGAGCGACATCATCGAAGCAGGGCGCCGGGTGGAGGCCGCTGCCGCCAACCCTTCAATCGAGACTTTCCCAAGCGGCGACTTCGCTTTGCTGATTGCTGCCGCAGCACAGCTCGAAGGGGCGTACGGCGGACGCCCGTTCAATGCGGCGCAGGCCGATGTCATCCGGACGTATCTGCGGTTTCTGGCAAGCGGGGGAGCGCAGGCCGATTTTCTTGCTGCGTACAGCGGCTTCGTCCTCGATTATCTCGACCTGATCCGTGCTGGCGGTGTGCCAAGCGGATTTGCGAGCGGCGTTGCCAGTGCCGCTGATATCGACGCCTATTTCGCCTTTATCGGGCGTACCGGTGCGATTGCGGATCTGGCCGCGCGTGATCGCGCACTGGCCGATGCTTACCTCGCCTTTATCGCCAGCGGCGGCAATCGTGATCTGTTCGCGGCTTCCTTCACTGACCTGACGGCGGCGTATTTCGCGTTCCTGCGCGCCGGCGGTGTGCCAACCGATTTTACCGGGGCGAGTCAGGCAGCGCTGGCCCAATCCATCGCCTTCCTGCGTCAGAGCGGGCTTGACCAGCAGCTTAGCGCGGCCGACCGGGCATTGATCACTGCTTTCCTTGAAAATGGCGGGATCGCCTTTGCTTCGCAGTTCCAGACTGCGCTTGATGCCTATTTTGACTATCTCGCCAGCGGGCGTCTGCCGAGCGACTATGACGCGCTCGATCAGGCGACCCTGCGTGCCTATCTCGAAACGCTGGCGAACACCGGCCTGCTCGATGCGGTTCTGGCCGATCAGGCGGCGTTCTATTCCGAATATCTCGCCTTTCTGCGCGCGGGCGGTGATGTCGATGCCTTTGCCGGACTGCCCGCGAACATTTTCGCCGGATATGCCGTGCAGCTTGATGCGTATTTTGCCTTCCTTGCAGCGGGCAATCTGCCCTCGCAATTCACCGCTGCCGATATTGCGCAGCTGCAGTCCTTCATTCTGCAATTGCAGGCTGCCGGTGCGCTCGACCGGTTCCTTGGGGCCAATCAGGCAGCGTTCTTCGCCAGCTTCGGCCAGTTCGTCGCCGATGGTGGCGCGTTCGACAATTTTGCCGGGCTGAACGCCAATATCTTTGCCGGATATGCTCTGGACCTTCAGGCCTATTTCGAATTCCTGTCGAACGGCGGCATTCCTTCGGGCTACACTGTCCTCTCGCAGGAAACGATCGCGGCATACATCGCGGCGCTTGAAGCGGCCGGGGCGACCGACCGCTTCCTGCTCGACCTGACCGACTTTTATCAGGCCTATTTCCAGTTCGTGCTGGGTGGCGGCAATCCGGACAATTTCGCTGGTTTGCCCGTTCCGCCGGACTTCCCGGCCTTTGCCGAAGCGCTCAATGCCTATGCCGCGTTCCTCGCCGCAAACGGCCTGCCGTCAGATTATTCCGACGAGGATATCGCAAGGCTGCAGGAGTTCTTTGCCGCGGTATTGCAATCGGGACAGGTCAACAGCCTGCTCGGCGCGAATGGCGATCTGCTGACGGCCTATTTCGCATTTCTCGAAGCAGGTGGACAGATTGACGCGTTTGCCGGTCTGCCGATTTACCTTGATTACGTCGCGGCGTTGAACGCCTACGCGGCCTTCCTTTCGGGTGGTGGCTTGCCCAGCGATTATGCTGCGCTCGATCTGTCGATCCTGCGGGCGTATCTGGATGCACTGGCCGCGCTGCCCGGCGGGTTGGCCGGGTTCGATGCTCTTGCCGACAACGCCGCCTTGGTCTCCGCCTATTTCGCTTTTGTCAGTGCTGGCGGCGATATCGACGGGTTCACCGGCCTGCCGATCTATGCCGACTACATCGCGGCATTGAACGCATACTTCGAATTCCTCGCCAATGGGGGATTGCCGAGCGAGTACACTGCGCTCGATCTTGCCATCCTCGAAGCCTACCTGGCAGCGCTCGCCGCGCTTCAGGGCGGGTTGGCCGGGTTTGCCGATCTCAACAACTTCTTCCTCGATTATTACGAATTCCTGCTTGGCGGCGGCGATCCAGACCAGTTCGCCGGATTGCCGGGCAACGGCGGTGGCGGCAATGGCGGGAACCCTGATGTTCCCCCGCAGCTTGCGGGATATTCGGGAGGCTTTGACGCGGTTGAGCCGCTGATCGGCTTTGTTCTCGGAGGTGGCTTCAACGGTGGGCTGCTCAGCGGCGGAGAAGGACTTGGCTTCAAAGCTGGGAACCTTGTGCTGGACGAGAATGGCGGACTGCAATCCTATGTTCGCTTGCCTTCGACGGGAGGAACGCGGACCAAGGGCTCTACCGAGGTGGTGGATATATTTGGCAATGCCGATGCCTTGATCGGGCGGTGGACTAACGGGACCATTTCCATCCCCAACACTTTCACCTTCAACGAGAATCAGGGGCTCCACTACGTCCTCACCCGCCCGGTGCAGCCCGACTTTGCATTGCCCGCGAATGGCCGGATCGACTATTATCAGATCGCCGCAACCCGTCCGACCATAGCCGACGGCTCGGTTGCGCCCGGTGTCTTTGACGCGCAAATGGCGATCCTGCTGGGGACAGAGGCAAAGCTTGCGCTCGAAGGCACAATCACCATGCCGACCGGGGCTGATCCGTATGTGTTCAGCTTTTCGACTGCGGGGGGGATCGAAGATCCGTCACAATCGACCAACATCATCGGTTTTACGACCCTTGGCACCTTCAGCGCATTTGTTGCCGCAACCGATAATGGCGGCACTTGCAGCAGCATCGACACCTGCGGCCTCAGCCTGACTGCGGGCTTTGCCGGTGACGTCAACACCGTAGGCCTGACCTACCGGGCTGTCCGCGAGGGTTTCGGGCAAAATCTTGCTGGCGCAGCGATCTTCAAGTCGGGGCCAGAGCGGACGTTCAACGGCAACGCGCCTGACGTCACTCTTGCCAACCAGTCGATTGCCTTTGCCAACAAGCTAATCGGTGATGATGTCCACACTCTCAGCAGTGTCACCTACAACAGCGATGGAATCCCGATCGGCTATGTCGCCAATATTGACCCGAACGAGGCACTGACCAGCGGGGACATGACGCTTGCGGATACTGGGACTGCGGGCAACGGCACACTGGCGTGGACGCGCTGGACGGACGGGACTCCAGGCGGATTCTGGTACAACGTTCCGCTCGAGTCAGTCGGTCCGAATGGTGGCTACCATGTGATTGCAGGGGCTCCTTTGACAAACCTGCCGACCGAAGGTGCGGTGTTCTATGATCTGATCGGCTTCACGATGCCGACACGGCATGACGAAAGCACCTCAACAGGGTCGGTCGCTGGCCGGGCTGCGGTGGTATTCGGCAGCAATCCCGTGGTCGCACTGGATCTCGAGATCACCAGTGGAGCGGACGTGTTCGATCTGTTCACCACTGGTCGCCTGACCGATCCAACCCAAAGTACGCTGGCGATCAACCCTGTAGATGGGATGTTCCACACACTTGGTCGCGTCGGAAACTTCAACGGCAGCACCAATGCGGTGTTTGTGGAAACGACCTCCAGCTTCTGCGCATCGACCTGCTCAGGCTTTGTGGAGGGCTTCCTGGCCGGTGACGGAGCCAGCCACATGGGCCTGTCCTATTCGATCCGGGGCAACCGGATCCCCAATACCTTCATCGATGGCACGGCAGCTTTCGCTGCTAATGTCACGGCTACGCAGGGCGCCGGAAACTCCGGATCGACTTCGGCAAGTGGCGGACAAACGCTGGCAGGAATCACTCCTTCGATTGCTCCCATTGCTGGTGCTGACTGGAGCCGCTGGATGGGCGGACCAGGTGCAGGCCCGCAAGGAATCGGCAACTCTAGTGCGAACATCACCTTCGACCCGGTCGCCGAGCTGCGTCAAACCGTTGCCGGAACGGATGATCGTCCAGCAACTGCAGCTCAGCGTGATTGGGCTATCGATCAGGCAGAACGAATCATGGGCGGCATGATCACATTTGGCAGAGGAACCCCGGTCGAGCGGTGAGCCACTGGGCCTGGCGGCCTTAACTTGCCGCCAGAACGCATTTCTAACAGGCTTTGTCATCTCCATGACAATAGGTGTATATGGTAAAGACCCGTATGCAGGGTCAATCTCTGGGTCGTTGTCACGCACTGGGGAGTATACTGATGAACAAGATGATTTCCGCCACCGCTGCCGCCGCGATGGTGGCAGCGGTCACCATGCCTGCGCCTGCCATGGCCGATGATGAAGTCGCACTGGCCAAATGCGAAGAAAGCCTCGGCACCATCGCCGTCGTCGATGGCGACACTCAAGGCTGGTCGGAATTCGGCCTTGGATCGCCGCGCGAACTGGTCAATTCGCTCGCCATCGAGTTCGGCTGCTTCACCCCGCAAAGCGCAGCCAATGGCGTTCCGGCGGATTTCCTCATGAACGTCATTGCCGGCAAGAGCGAGGAAGTTGACCAGTCGATCGAAGTCGCCAAGTCTGCCGCGATGGAAGGGCTTGTGCGTTCGGGCGCTGCATCATCGCTGCTGCGCGGGGTTCCGGGAGCGGGCGCCGTACTCGGCATGTTTGGCGGCCTAGGCGGGCGGCGTAATCGCGTTGCTGCGGGGATCAAGCTGCTTAGCCCGGCGACGGGCCTAACTGTCGTGACGGGCAAGGGTGAAGTCCGACCCAGCTCGCTGAGCTTCAACGGCGGCAACGCCTGGTCCGCGGGTGCCAACGCCAGCGGCTATGCTGGAAACCGCAACGGCAAGATGCTTGTCGAAGCCTTCGTTCTTGCTTTCAACGAAGTGGTGGCGCAGCAAGCCACGATTGCTTCGGTGCCGCGTGCGTCGAGCGCTGCTGCCAACGGACCTGAACTTGCAACCGTCGCGGTCGCGACTTCGATGCTGGCGATGCCAACGGATGATGCCGAAGTCGTCCGTGGCCTGAGGGAAGGTACCACGCTGACGCCGACCGGTCGCCGCGAAGGGCTGTTCATCGAAGTTGAAGACAATTTCGGAACCAAGGGCTGGGTTTCGGTTGAAGCCTTGAATTGATCCGTAATGCCGGGATGGATGCAGAGCCAATGATTGCTCTGCATCCATCCGGTCTCATCATCTGCTTGCAGCGGGAGCGGAGCAATGGCAGCTTTCCGGTCAGTTCACCCGCCGGGTGATCGCGGTCACGGTCAGGACGGGGGAATGACGAAGCAACCGCTGCGAATTCTCTATGTCGAGGATGACGCTCGCTCGGCTGCGGCAGTCAGCGATATCGCCCGCCAGAACGGGGACGTTCTCGTCTGGGAAGAAAGTGGCAGCGCAGCCTTGTTGCGCGCCGGGATGGAAGCCTTCGACGTCATTATCCTCGATCGGATGCTGGGCGATATCGACGGGCTTACGATCACCCGTCGACTGCGAGAAAGCGGCATTGGCACGCCGATCCTGATCCTTTCCGCGCTTGGCCGTGGCAGTGATCGTGCGGATGGGCTCGATACCGGAGCCGACGACTACCTGGCCAAACCGTTCGAACCCGAAGAACTGATGGCTCGTCTGCGCGCCTTGCACAGGCGCTCAATCGGCCGCGAACATAGCACCGTCATTATCTATGGCGCTTTCGAATGTCATTTGAAGGCAAGGACCGCGTTCCGCGACAACAAGCATCTGGCGCTTAGCCCCAAGGAGTTCGAACTGTTCCGCTACTTTATGGAGAATGCGGGAGAAACCGTCACCCGCGAGATGCTGCTGCGCGACGTCTGGAACATTGATTTTGACCCGCAGACCAATGTCGTGGATGTCAACATCGGGCGGCTGCGCCGTAAGCTTGAAGAAGGGTTCGACGCCCCGGCGTTGGAGACGATCTGGGGTTCAGGTTACCGTATCCTCGAGGGGAGGTAACCATCGAGGCCCGTCGCTCGATATTTTCGCGCCTCGTGCTGGCCGCAATCGGTCTGTCGCTGGCGTTGGTCCTCGCTCTGTGGTTCGTGACGCACCAGACAGTGCTTTCGACGCTGAACGAAGGCGCCCAGAACGAGATCGATGTCGATATCGCCGGTCTGGTTGATATTTACGCCAGCAATGGTCTTGAGGAATTGCAAAGCCGCATCGCGGACCGCGTAGCCTTGACTCCATCTGACGGCAACACGCCGCATTACCTGCTCGCTGACAATGCCGGTAAACCGATCGCCGGTGATATTGCGGCATGGCCTGAACTGGATCCGAAGGTTTCGGAAACCGGCATAATCAAGATTGGAGCGAGTTCCGAAGGATTTGCCCGCGCAGTGCAACTCGGCCCCGACCTCAAGCTTGTTGTGGCCCGGCGTATCGACGGCAACCGCAACGTCTTGCGCAGCGTTGCGCTGGCCTTTGCAATCGGTGGCACGGTGTTCGTTCTGCTGGTGGCCCTATTGGGGCGGATTGCTGCGCTGAACCTTCAACGGCGCATTGGCCAGATCAATCTGGCTTTTCGCGATCCAGCGCGCGAGCGGGACTTTGCGACCAAGGAAAATGGCGACGAAATCGACGAGTTGACCGCGCACAGTGCCGCCGCCCTGCAGCGACAACGCGATTTGATGGAAGCCTACAAGGAAACCTCGGAACAACTCGCGCATGAAATGCGCACCCCGCTTTCGCATCTCGACAACCGTCTTTTGAAGGCGCTCAAGGAGGGCCCTGCTCCTGCGGTTGCTGAACGACTTGCCGAAGCCCGCGCCGAAATAAGGCGATTGGTTCAGACGCTTGAATCCTTGCTCGACATTGCAGCCAGCAAGACGCGCCGGGGCGATCGGTCCGGGCTCGAAAGGGTCGATATGAGTGCGATGATCCACCGCATCTGCGATCTCTATTCAGGCAGCGCTGAGGAAACCGGACATGAACTTGTCTGGCACCTTGAACCGGGGGTCATGATTGAAGGCGAGGAACGTCAGCTCAGCCGGCTGGTGACGAATATTCTCGACAATGCGCTCAAATACGTGCCGCCGGGCGGTCGTATCGAAGTTACACTGACGCATGGGCCCGAACTGGTGATCGCCGATGACGGTCCGGGCATCGCGCCTTCCGACCGAACGCGGGTCTTTGATCGCTTCTATCGGGGAAGGGCAAGCATGGGTGACGTCAACGGCAGCGGTCTTGGGCTCGCATTGGCGCGGGCGATTGCCGAACGACACGGGATGGTGCTGGAACTCGACGATACCGAAAAGGGGTCAAGTTTCAGGCTACGACGGTGACGAGGCAGGCACGTCGCGAATGTACAATATTGGCAAATCAGAGCGAAGTAGAAGGGATGCGGTCATGAAAAAGCCTTTGCGTAACACCCCCTTGACTGACGCGGCCATAATGCTTGCCGCGAGCCTGACTGTGCTTGGCTGTTCGAACGCGGCGATCTCGCCGGTCCAAGCATCATCAGCGCAAACCGAAATCTCTGCGCCGCGCGCCAGTCGTATTGCGCAAGCCTTGGCCGAAGCGGAAGAGGCGCACGAGACAGGGCGCAACGAAAGCCTTGTGATGCTGGTCAACAGCCTTCGTGCCAGCGGCCTTTCACCCCGCGATGAGGGCGGTGTGGACATGCTCGACACCTGGTCGCGCGCCGCCGGAATCGAAGCAAGCCCTTTCCGCGGTCGTCTTCTTGGCCCTGCTTATGTCAGGGGCGAATTGGCTCCCGGCGAGGTCTGGCGCAGTGCCCAGACTTTCAAGTCAGGGGTACCCAGTACGCTCGCGGTCTCGCATCGCGGAGCCGGGCCGGTGCGGATCAAGGTAAGCGACCAAAGCTCGCGACCTGTGTGCAGTCCGGCCTCCTCACGCGAACCACAATGCCGGTTTACACCGCTCTACACCCAGCGTTACGAGATCGAACTGGTGAATGAAGGGGCGGGGCGTGCGGTTTATTTTCTGGTCTTCGATTAAGGCAGCAATCGCAGGATTTGCGCTGCTTTCCGCCGTGCCTTCGGCGGCGCAATACTTCGATATCTATGGCGAGGCGAACCGGAACCTCCCTGCGGCACAGGCAGCCTACGATGCCATGCCCGCCAACGCTTCCGCACATTTGCGGGCCGAACTCGTATCCGACTTGATCATGGGGTTGATCGGCAAGGCCAAGTTCAAGGAAGCCTATGAGCTTTATCTCGCCAATGCCGATCTCGATCTGCATCCGGATGCAGTCGCCGGGGCTGTGGGACATGGGCTGGTCGCCTTCGTAACAGACGAAGCTTTGCAGGCAGATTATCTGGCTCGGTTGCAGGGCGTGGTCGAAAGCGAAAGTTGCGCGCCATGCTATGCCCGGACTTTCGCGGCGCACCACATCGCCCGCTATATCTACGTAAAGCAGGACGATCTTCCCACTTCGGTGGAGTGGCACAAACGTGCGCTTGACCTTTCTCGGATCGATCTGGCGGCGAATGATCCGGCACGGGTGCAGTTTGCCTATCAATACGCCAGCTATCTCCGCAATCTCGATCTCGAAGCCGCCGTCGGCGCGGTGCGCGAAACCGAGGCGTTGGCGTTCGAAGTCCTCCCTCGCGACGATCATATTGGCTGGCTTTACGTGTTCCTCAACAATGCCCTGATCGCTCTCGACAAGGGACGAACTGCCGAAGCGGCAGATTTGTTTGGGCGCATCGCGGATATCAGCGCAAAGGAATGGGGGCCGGACAGCCCACAGCTCTTGCCGATCTACCAGAACACGGCGGTCCTGCTTTCACGGTTGGGGCGGACTGATCAGGCGGTCGAGGTAGCGCTGATGGCGGAAGCCAACGAAGGCTATTCCGATGATGGCGAACTGGGATACCAGCGCGCCCTTGTTGCTCGCCTGATGTACGAGGATGCGCGCGTCGACGAGGCCATTGATTATTACAATCGCGCATTGGTTTTGCTTGAGCGACAGCAGGACAACCTTGTCGACATGGCGAGGGCGCGGCTTGACCTTGCTGACGCATTGGGGGTGACGGGCGATCATGAGCAGGCTCTCGCGCTCACTGATCTGGCGCTTTCGACCTATCGCGAGATGTTCGAGCCAACCAATCCGCAGCGTCGCGGGCGCGAGACGCAAGCGGCCCTGATCCTCGCCCGAGCTGGTGAAACGCGGCGCGCGGCCGAGACGCTGGCGCCGGTGCTGGATTACAATGAGGGCGTCTTGCTCGATCTATATGCCAAAGATCAGGATCGGCTGGCGATCGCATCCGATGGGAATTCGCTGTTTGCCACATCGGTGGCGGTTTCATTGCTTGCCGGAGACGCCGAGCGCGCATGGCGCAGCGCGCAGCTGGCGACAATCAGTGATCTCGCGCTCAGCGCCTCGGCGCTTGCCTATCCGGGCGATCCCGATGGATTCAGCGCAGCGCTGGAGAAGGTGCGGCAAGCGCGCGATGGCGAGGAGGCTGCGCGCACCCGCTTCGCCGGGGGAGAAGGCAGTGCTGCCGAACTGGCCAATGCGCGCATCGCGCGTGAAGCGGCGGAGGCTGAGCTTGAAGCCGGTTATCCGGACTTTGCCGACTATCTCCGCCCGCGTCCTCTGACGATCGCGGAAGCCAGCGGCCTGCTTGCCGATGACGAAGCCTATATCGTTCCGATGGTCTATCCCGACCGGGTGGTGACCTTGGCTTTGACCCGCGAAGGGCTTGTCTGGGGTCAGGCAATTACGGCGCTTCACGAAGCGCGGCAGCTTATCGATCGCTTGCGCACTTCGCTTGATGCAGGGCTGGGTGGTCAGCAGACCTTTGACGCAGAGGCCGCGCACCGGCTGTACCGTCTCATCTTCAGCGCCGAAATCACCGATGTTGTCGCGGGCAAGGAAAGGCTGGTTTTTCCGGCTAGCGGCCCACTTTCAGCCATCCCGCCATCTGTCCTCGTAACCAGCTTGCCGCAAGCAGGTGCTGCACCCGAATACCTAATTGAGGATCATGCGATCTCGATCAATGCGGGCCTTGGTCAGCGTGCGCCAAACCGGGCACGTGCCCCGCGCCGTTTTGCGGGCATTGGCGCGCCCAGTCTGTCGCCGGCGCCCGGAGATCGCTTCGGCCTGCGCGGCGCGATTGTCGATGCCGAGGATATCAGCGCGCTCCCGAGCCTGCCCGGCGCACAGGAGGAGCTTGCAGCTTTGGGTGCGGCATTCCCCGATGACGAACCCTTGATCCTGACGGGCGACGCAGCAACCGAAGCCGCCGTTCGCGCCGCACCCCTCGATCAATATCGAGTGCTGGCCTTTGCCACGCACGGACTGGTTAGCGGCCAGATATCGGGGCTTTCCGAACCCGCGCTGGTGATGACGCCACAGGCGGGGGCAAACGGCGCCGAAAACGATGGGTTGCTGACTGCCAGCGAAATCGCGCGTCTTTCACTGGCAGCGGATTGGATCATCCTTTCGGCCTGCAACACTGCGGCAGGCGAAGGGCGTGGTGCAGCCACCTATAGCGGCCTTGCAAGAGCGTTCCAGCTCGCGGGCGCGCGTTCCCTGCTCTTGTCGCACTGGCCGGTAAGGGATGATGCTGCAACTCGGCTTAGCGTAGCGACCGTTACCGCGACCGGACAAGGCATTTCGCGGGCCGAGGCATTGCGTCGTGCACAGCTCGCGATGATCGCTGATCCCGAAATCCCCGGCGGGGCATCGCCTTCGATCTGGGGACCGTTCATCTTGATCGAATGATCTATTCCCGTATCGGGTCAACAACTCAAGCCAGAAGAGGCACCGAAATCCGCTGTTGGCGCGCGATCAACAACGCATAGGCTGCGGCGAGATGGGTTGCGCCATCGGTTGCCGAAGATAACATCTCTGCCATCGAGCCAAGCCCGTAGTCATTTAGCCTTCTGGCATGGGCATCGCGCTTGTCATCAAGCATCCGTGCAAGCTGCGGCCCCGCTTCCAGTCGATCCAGCACCAGTCGCCATGCGTCCATGATTGCCGACGTGCTGCGATCAGGCTGCGCATATGTGAAGGCGCGGCCGGGATCGGGGACTAGCCGCTGGAGCCATCCCATCAGGTTTGCTCCGCTCTTTTGCGGGTTGCCCCAGACGAAAGTGGGACGGATCAGAGCAAGGTCGGTCGCCTTGCGTCCGTCGAACAGGGTAACGGGCGAAAGTTCGATGCTCGAACCGGTCTGGAATGCCTTGACGAGCATCATTCCGCTCCACCGGCCTGCCAACCGCTTCTCTACTTCCTTGATCGCGTGTTCGGACCGTTCGTCATGATCGATCGTAAGGGCGATCCAGCGCCCTGCGCCATCGCGTACCGGCCAGAGCAGCTTTTGCGCCAGCTCGTCGAATTGCGGCCGCGCGACTTCGGCCGGTGCGATGAGAGCGATCTGTGGCAAGCCATTGCCTGCAACGCCCAGTCCGAACCTCTTTACGAGGTCGTCGCGCAGCACTGCCCAGTCTGATTGAACATAGTCGGCATTGCGCTCAATTTCTGCGGACTTGTCGATGATTTCTGCCCGCACATCCTTGCCCGATGCCAGCCTGCCTCCGTCGGCAATGCCCGCATTGTGGAGCACGATGTGGGCATGGCACAACATCTCCATGGTACCCGATTGCCAGAGCGCGTGCTGTCTGAATGCCTCACGCGGATTGAAGGAGGGGTCCTGTCCGGCACCGCGCGCCATGGCCACCGAATAAAATTCGCCTGTCGCCGGTTCGACGAAATGCGCAGTTATGCCTCGTGAACCGGAGGCCGAGTGCCATAGATCCGCACCGCAGCCGATCAGTTCCATCCTCTCAGGCTCCGCGTAATTGCGGCGCAATTCTCCGGCCAACCGCAGATGCTGGGCGAGGGTAAGGCCCTCGCGCTCAACCGCATGGGTAATGGCGTAGGCAATCGCGCAAAGCTCAAGCATCTCGCTGGCGTCAAATTCATAAGACTTGTGGCGGCGCAATCGCATCTGTGCGGCGATCGTCCGCAGCAATGTGGCCAGTCGTGGCATGGCATCGGCGCGCGACGATACCGAAAGCTCGAACAACCTCTCTTCAATCGGTAGTGGAGCGATATTGAAGCCAAGCTGCGCGCAATCGGCCAGCGCGGTTCGCACTTGTTCCAGGAATGCTGCATCGGGGCGGGCAGGCCCTTGGCTGACTGGGCTGGCCGAACTGGCCCGCCCCTCGTCTTCGTCGATAGTGAAGCTGAGCCCCAGATGTCGTCTTGCTGCCAACAGCGCAGCGACATGGTATGCCTTGCGCCTCGCCTTGCTCGCTCTTGAAGCGATGCCCTCCATCCCCTGGCCGCGTAGAACCAGAACGGGCTCATCAAGCGATGCGAAGGTCACGGCGAAGCTAGTTGGCCCCGGTTCGACGGCTCCTGCTTCCTCAAGCAATTCGAGGCCCGCTCGCCATCCCGGCCGTCCGGCGTATTTTCGCGCTAGGTCGAGTGTGATGTCCTCCAACCACTGCTCAGGCGGAACCTCGTCTTCTTCCGCGTTGTCTCCTCCGGTTGCATCTTGTCCTGCGGCTAGCGTGCGCAAAGCGATTACTGATGCGAGCTTGTGGCGGCACACTCCAGCTGCGGGACAATTGCAGGAGGCCATTGCCGGGCCAGTGGGGCCGATTTCTACGGTCTGGCCATCGACATTAAGCTCTGCCTTGTCTCCATCGACACGTACCAGTGTGGCCTTTCCGCTATCGACATCACGCTGTGCACGCCGCAGCAGGCCGGTATTGGCGATGGTAGCCAATGCGGCATCGTCAAAGGCTGAAATCGCCTTCGCTAGTGCCTCGCTGATCATGTCATTATCCTACCAAGCCATTCAGCGAACCGATCCGGCGTCAGTGCAGCGACTTCCATCCCCGCCCCAGCAAGACGCTGCGCGGTTGCATGATCATAGACTGCGGATCCGTCATCATCGAGCGCGGCAAGCCCCAGCAACCGCACCCGCGCCGCCGACATCCGGCGCACGGTCGCCACCAGCCGACTGACCGATCCTCCTTCCATGAAATCGCTCAGCAGCACCAATATCGTCCGGGTGGGTTGAGTGATCAGCGTTTCACAATGCGCTACGGCCCCGCCGATATCCGTGCCTCCACCCAGCTGTACCGACATGAGTACGGACACCGGATCATGCGCCTCGCTCGAAAGATCGACAACCGACGTGTCGAAGACAATCAGCTTGAGATTTACCGATGGCAGCCCTGTCAGGATCGCCGCCATCACTGCAGCATAAATGGTGGATGACAGCATCGATCCTGATTGATCGACGCAAAGGATGATAGTCCAGGGAAGACGTCTTTGCGTACGGCCGAAGAACCGCAGCCGCTCGGCGATGATCTGTTCGCGCTTTGGGTCGTAATTCTTCAGGTTTTCTCTGATCGTCCCGCGCCAGTCGAAATTGCGCATGGATTTGAGCTGGCTTCGACGGAACCTGTCAGTCTTGCCCGACAAGGCGGCCATCACCTGATGGCGGATCTTCTCCATGACTTCGTCAACGACCTTGCGTGCAACTTCGCGGATCTTTGCCATTGCGGCTTCGTCGGCGGTGCCTTTGTACGTGATCAGCGCCTTGAGCAGATCAGCATTGGGCTCAAGCTGGTCGAGAACATCGGGGTCTTTCAGCAATTCGGTCATGCCGAGTTGGTCGATGGCGTGGGCCTGCACAGTTTCCAGCACGCTTTGCGGAAAGAGTTCGCGCAATTCGCCAAGCCACCCCAGCGTCGTCAGCTGGCTGGGATCAAGCGTGCCCGCACCGCCGCGCTTGCCGCGCCGCATCCCGCGCTTTTCCATCTCGCGAGCGTAGAGGTAATCCAGCGCACGGTCGGCCCGCTGGTCAGCGCCGCTCATTCCGCCATTGCCCAGCTCACGTTCCGAATAGCGCCCCAGGGCGAGCCGCCAGCGCCGTTGGCGATCCGTCAGGGTCATAGCAAGCCTTCCGCTGCGAGCTTCTGGGCCATCGCCTCATCAAGCCTCATATTCGCCATGGCTTCGGCCTCGCTGATCGGCACCTGCGCTTGCAGCCGGTCTTCGGAAATCCCCAACCTTTGCGCCACCATAGAGGAAAGGCGGTCTATGTCCCTTGGATCAAGTGGCATCAGGGCTAGGCGCAAGTGCGGTACGAGTGTGATGAATTCCTCGTCATCAACATCGGCAATCACGGTGTCGAGAGCTTCGATCACTTCGGGCATGGTCCACAGCAATTCACGGGCGATCGCAATGATGCCGCCAAGGAATGCGAGCCGATCTGCAGGCTTGACGTAGGCTCCCGCCAATTCGCCGAGCAACCTGTCCGACAACGCTTCACCACCAGCGCGTCCATCCAGAAGCGCAAAGGCGGTGATGGCCCCGTCGATCTGCGGTGCGAGCCTGGCCTGTTCGAGCCGGGATAGAGCATCTTCAAACGCGTCAAGTTCAAGTCGGAGGCCGGCCGATCGTGCAACTTCGATCGTGCCGCGCAGATCAGCAAGCGCCCTGACCTGAGGCTGTGCCTGATCCGCGGGTATCGCAGCAAGCTCTGGCAACAACAGCAGCGCGCGTCGCCATGTTGTCGCGACAAGGTGATCGATTGGGCTCGTGTCGGTGATGCCGAGAACTTCAGCCCCTCGCCGCAGCAGGACTGCATCGTCCAGCGCCGCAATGACAGATGGAAGTTGCGGGTCCTCAATCACTTCTGCTTCGACCAGATCGAGGATCGCAACAGCGCCTTTCTCCCCGATCCCTGCGCGACATGCGGTGGCGAACAGCTCGATCGCGGCGAGGGCATTGCGACCTCGGCCCTGCGCTTCAAGCCCCGCGACCTGTTCCGCGATGGTCGTGGCCACTGCCTCAGCCAAAGTATCGCCCTTATGAGAGATTTCGATCAGGCGTGCCTCAACCATTGGTGACCAGCTAACCGACCAGATCTCGAACAGTCGATCAAGACCAACATCATTCCGGAAATCGGGACCGGCTGTGCGCTCTGCAAAGCCGGCGCCGAGCAATTGCAGGCCATGGCAGAACCGGCTGGCCTCGCGATGGGCAGGCTTGCGATAAATGTCGAGGTTTCGCTGGCGGATCTCGCCATCGTCGATTGCGAACCGCAGCCGCCGCGCTTCATTGCGTACCGCTTCGACCAAAGGTGGTGAACCGGCGGACGCAGGGACGTCACCGATCGCGGTGCCGGTCAGCCATGCGTGCAGTTCGTTCAGAACAGGAGCACCGTGGCGGGGCACTTCGTCCTTTATGAAGGTTGAGCGGACGGCATCGATTATGTCGTCGCGGAAGGGCAGGCTGCGGCCGCGCAATTCGGCCAGCCGCTGCGCCTGCTCGACAGCAGCAAGGATCAAGGGGAAAGAGGGCGCCCGTCGGTCCTTGCGCAAGTGCGCGGCAAACCCGCCGATCAGATCATGCGCCCAGATGCGCGGATCGAGCGACGCGGGGTTGGCCTTGTGCCATTCCCACCATTTTTCATAGAAACCGGGCAGTGGCAGGCCTGCCGAATATCCTTGCAAGGCATCAAGCTGGCGGTTGCCGTAACGCACCAGATAGCCTGAAGCCTGCGTCGCCGATGGCCCGGTGATCTTGTCTCCCGCCAGTTTTGCATCCATCAGGGCAGGCGCGTGAAACCCGCCGACCACTGCGACAATCGGTCCTTCGACGGTCTTGCGAACTTCGGCGATGATGGCGCGCATCTGCGCCTCGCGTTCCAATGTGCCGTCAGCCTCTATCGAGCCTGCGGGAGCGGCGGCGCGAATGCAGGCACAATACCGACCGACTTCACCAAAAAAGCCACGCCAATCCGGCTCGGCAATGCGGCTTTCAAAGAGTTGGTCCCACACCTCGTTCCCGTCGCGGCACGACATTTCCCGCGCCAGCGCGGTCACGAAATCGCCAATGTCGAACGCGCTTTCGTCACCCATGATGGCGGGTGGGGGAGCATCTGCTGCATCGCCCATCATCGCGCGCGAATGCGAGGGAAGGTCGATGAATCGGGTAACTATTCCGGCGCTGACGCCATGCCGTAATGCGATGAATTCAGGGCTGTGAGCGCAGAACGGGTAATAGCTGGTGGCGCGCCTTGATGTTTCTCCCTTTTCGATGGATCGCACAGCCACGATTGCCACCGGGGCGCGTGTCCTCTCGTCATTCAATAGCGGGATGTGCTGATCGAAATCGCAGGGGCCCTCCACCAGGATCGCCGCCGGCCTTACCTCCTCAAGCAGCCGTTCGAGCTGCGCGGAGCATGCCGGACTGTGATGGCGGATCGGCACGACATAGAGATCGCGTTCCGAAACATGCAGTTGCGGTGGTGCCGGATCGGGGATGCTCACGGGATCAGTCGAGCTTCAGTGCGCGCGCGGCCTTGTAAAAATCCTTCCACACCGATGATTTGCCGGCTCGCTCGCGCGCGATGTGATCGACGTAGGCCCGCAGTTTCTTCCCGTCATCAGCTGAATCCTTGAGCACGACACCCTGCAATTGCCGCGCGACATGGGCGCCGTTGATCTTGCCGTCATCCAGATACACCGCTTCCAGCGCGGCAGCATGCAGCACGTTCACAGCCTCGGCGCTCGACATCACGGCATCGGGCTTGTTCAGGCTGGTCCCTTCGGCGGTGCGCCCTGTGCGCAGGTCCTGGAATGTCTTGACCAGCAGATCAGCCACCTCTTCCACGCCGCGCAGTGCTATCCCTTCGGGTTCCAGCCGCTCGCTTAGCTGCTTGATCACCAGCTCCCTTTCAAATGCCGGATCAGCGATCGGATGGACCGTTTCGAAGTTGAACCGCCGCTTGAGTGCGCTCGACATTTCATGCACGCCTCTGTCGCGCAGGTTGGCGGTGGCGATGATGTTGAAGCCGGGCTTGGCCGTTTCGACCCGGTCTGCCCCCAGTTCGGGAAGAGCGAGCGCCTTTTCCGAAAGGATTGATATCAGCGCATCCTGCACCTCGGGCGGGCAGCGGGTAATCTCTTCAAAACGCACGATCCGCCCACTGCGCATGGCATTGAGCACGGGCGAAGGGACTAGTGCACGTTCGCTCGGCCCTTCGGCCAGCAGCAGTGCGTAATTCCAGCCGTAGCGCAGATGATCTTCATTGGTGCCAGCCGATCCCTGCACCACCAGCGCGCTGGTTCCGCTGATCGCGGCACCGAGCAGCTCGGAAAGCATGGATTTGGCGGTGCCCGGTTCCCCGACCAGCATCAGGCCCTGCCTGCTCATCAGGCTGACGATTGCACGATCCACCAGTGGATCATCGCCATAGAACTTGCGCGAAACACCCAGCTTTGGATCGCCCAGAATGAACCGGCGGACCGCGCGCGGGCTCAGTTTCCAGCCTGAAGGACGCGGTGCGGTGTCATCGCCCGCCAGCCGTTCCAGCTCATCGGCATAACGATGCTCTGCCGCCAGCGATACGGATGTCGTGTGCTCGTTCATAGGCCAGCCTTCTTCTGCCAATCAGGATCGAAGCCCGATCCCTTGTCGGCCATGTCATGATAATCGCGCCATGTTTCCGCCAGCAGCACATCGGGAACGTTCTCGAACGCGACTTGCGTGCCGAATTTCCCATCGTCCCGCAAGGTGCGGAAGCTAAGCGATATGAGCGCGGCGGGCATGTTCTGCTCGGGTAGTGAGCTACCCGTAAATTCGACCTCGGCGACCAGCTTAGCTTCGCGCAGGACCCGGTGATAGGTCATGAACCAACCGCCGTCCTCCGCCGGGCCGCGTTGATAGCCCAGCTTGGTGGCGATGCCTCTCAGCTTGAAGGTTTCGATCATCCACCCTTCGCGATCGTTGATCAGGCGCTGCTTGCGGGTTGCCTCGCTGATTTCGGGAAGCAGCCGTCCAAGCTGATCAAACAAAGGTTTGACGTCGTAGTCTACGATGTGTTCGGTCCACACCTTGCGCATATCGGCATCAAGCAGGGTCGAATGCGCCAGCTTGATTTCGGCGAAATCGGCGGGGTTGATGTCGTCGTCGTTCTGATCCGTGCAGGACCCGTCACCCAAGGGACGGAAACTGGCCAGCGGATTGCCATCCTTGTCGGTTCCGATCCACACCAGCCTTGCGGCCAACCGTCCCACAATGGGGTGGCTTTCGACATAGTTGATCCAGTCCTCACTGGACCAGGTGCGTTCCATGCACATTGCCTCACGAAACCGTTCGGTCTGTGCCGCAACAACCTGCTTCACTTCCTTGCGTGCTTTTGACAGCGCTTTCTTGGCATCGGCGACCGCGGATTTTTCGTCATCCATTCGGGCTGGTGGGAGGGCCTTCACTTCCTTGCCCAGCGGATTGAACAACGCCAGCTTGTCTTCCTCGTCCAGCCGCGCGGTGTAGATGCGATCCGCTCCGCATTCGAGTTGGAGCACGCCGTCTTCGTCCAGGCCGCCCGTCGGTACAGTTCGGTCCGCCAGCTCGCCAGCGCTCCATCCGCGTCGTTCCGCGACATCCTCGATCAGCTTGGCGGCATGGGCCTGAACGCTTTTCTGTTTGAGCCGATCGGCCGTCTGCAACAGCACCTGAAGCGCCGCTGGTGTGCCGATGTTGGCCAGCACGTCGAGCAGCGCCTTCGCCTGAGACGTGCGGCTGCCGTGGTTCTTCAGAAAGGCCCTGATACGCGGACCTGCATCGCTGCCCTCAACCCTGCTGGCGAGGGCGAGCATCCCCTTGCTTTCCGCCGCAGAGCCAAGATAGTTGCCGGCAAAACCGCGTTTGATCTGCGCGAATACGGTGTTGTAGTCGGTCGAAATCCAGTCTGCCGACTGGGGCCAGCGCTTCAGCGTGTCCTTGTTCCACGCCAGTTGCTGATCAACCCTTGAAAGGGCGTGCTGGTTGGCCTCCTCGTCGCTGGGTGTGCGGGTGTCCTGGGCGATCCAGCCTGTCAGGATCATCCATCCCAGCTTGTGCGCATCACCCGGTGCAAGGCGATCGAGCCAAAGGTCAATAAGGGCATTGCCACCCGTTTCCTTGAGCCGGGTCGCCAGTACTACCCAATAGCGCGGCAGGATCGGGTTGACGGGACGACCATCGGCCCAGTTGAGCGCCGGCAATCCGTCAAACGGGAACCACTCAAGCCCTTTCGGCATGGCCTTTTTGAGGCCCTTTTCCGCCTCTTGGACCATTGCCTTTTCGTCAAAGAAATCGCTGGTGTCATCGCCCAGCCGCTCCAGTGCAGAGATCATCTGCGCGCGCGCCTTGTCGCTGCGTTCCTTCTTAAGGCGTGCCCTAATCGCCGGAATGTGGCTGGCCGCACCGCGCTGCGCCAGCCAGTCTGCAGCCTGTGCGCGGACGTCCTGCTTGCCATCATCCAACTGCAAGGCGATCGCGTCCTCGATCCCTTCGGCATCGGCCAGCAGATCGCGCGCCTGCTCCCTGATTTTCACCCCGCTTTCGTTGGCAAGGATCATCAGGCGATTGCGGTATCTCTCGGGGACTTTCGGGAAAAGGGTAAGCAATCGCAGCGTGCGCAGAGTGTCATACTTGGTATTCGATGTCTGCGGTATGATCCCCATTGCTTCGTCTAGGCGGTTCATTTCATCAAGCAGCATCGGCCATGCTTCACCCGGAAGGCCATGATCCTGATAATACCACCTGTAACCCAGGTATTCCTCGACGAAGTCCTCCCCGCCCGCTTCGCGCCACAACTGCACGAGAGAACGCATGTCCGCCCCCTTGGCCAGCCGCCGCTGAAGTGCGAGGCCCGGCGCGCTTGCATAGTCTGAGAACTGTGCGAGCAGACCATTGCCGCTGATCACTCGCGCAAGCCGTACGACATGCCGCAGTGTCACCGATGGATGGTCAAAGAATTGATCCACTTCGCCTGATTTGGCGTGCTGCCCATGCAGCCAGACGAAGCTGTAGTAATTGTAATTCTGCGATACCGGCTTTTCGCCTTCAGCGATGGCACGCAGCTTGGCGATAGCATCATCGACGGGTGCAAAGACCTGATGCTTTGACCAATGATAAGGCACATCCTTGTAGCGCTGCTTCATCTCCTTGAGGTGGGTATTGTATGCCTCGATCGGAGTACGCAGAAGATCATAGGCTTCGCGGTCGATCTTGCTGCGTTCGGGCGGAGGAGTGCGCTCTGGCGTAGGCACCCATTCCCCGTCGATCGCGACAAAACCCGAAGCGCCATCCTTTTGCCAAGGATTGCGGGGCTTTGCCGCAGCTGAGGTCACGGCCCCCGCAACGCGGTCCATCGCCGCCTTGACCTTGGCCGAGCTTTCGCTTTCGCGCAGCCGTTCGATTAGCGGTCCTGCACGATCACCCAGAGTGTTGGCTGCAGCTTCGATCAAGTGCGCGCGGCGGGTCGGGTTGGCTTCGGCGTAGGTTGCCTCGAATGCGGCTTCGAGTGCTTCGGGCTTTGCGCCTGTCAGCGACTGGATCGCTGCAGCCCGCGCGCCCTTTGCGGTGCCCATCGCCAGATCCAGCAGGAATGCCAGATAGAGGTCGTGAATGCGGAAGCGGCCGATTGCCGTTGCAAGCTGCGCGCGCGCATCAGCGCCCGCCTGAACAGCATCATTGGCGATGGCTGGTGCATTTTCCCGCAGCCAGCTTTCGACCCCTGTGAAACGATCGAGACAGTTGTCCGAGCGGTAATTGGTGGGGTCCCGCGAAAACAGGATTTCGAGCGGGCCCTCGGCTCCAAGGCCGCGCAGGTCGCAAAGGTCCACAAGCGTTTCGACCGGTTGCGGACGATCTTGCGCGCTCAACCACCATTGGACGATGTGGCGCAGCCAGTCGGGCGACTTCTTCGATCCGTAGCGCCCGTATTCGTGAGTGATGGGTTCAAGCGCGGCTAGCACTTCGCCAAAGCGCGCCATCTGGTCGATTTTCCATCGGGAAAGGTCGGAAAAAAGCCCTTCTCCTTCGCGCCGCCAGACATAATGGCGCTTCCGCCACTTGTTCTGGTTGTCCCGGTGGGAGCAATCGGACAGCACCGAACTGGCGCTGCCGTCCTGCACGTATGTCTCAATCCTTCCGGCAAGCTGGCTGCCCAGTTGCTTGGCAAATGTGCGTTTTACCGCGCTGCTTGAAACAGCATTGTCACCCAGCGCCTGACCAAGCCGATAGAGAAACGAATTCAGTGCCATGGACCCTCCGGGCACACTGATCATTCGCGCTGCGGGAAAGATCAAGCGAAATGACAGAAGATGCGTGTTGAAGCCGTGCCGGTCCTATTCGACATGGTCAAAAATCTGATCAAGGAACTCCAGAATGCGCCGTTTGACTGTGGTCTTGCTCAGGTCCGAGCCCAAGCTCGGGGCACCCATAGGGTAGAAGTGTCCGAAGCCAGGAATCCAGGCACTCTCGGCTCGAATATCCGCGCCTTGCAAGATTGCAACTATGCTTCGGGTCCCGATCTGCATGCCTTGAAGATCGTTCTGACCGATGAAGAACAATCCGGGCGGCATGCCCGACACCGCGCTTCTGCTCAGGTCAAAGCCTATCAGTCCTCCCGATAGCGATATGACACCCTGTACGGGCACGCCGCGGCCGTAAGCAGCATTGATTGCTGTGATCGCGCCAGCCGAGAAGCCGCCGATGGCAATCCGATCCGGGTCCAGGCCGAGGCGTTTTGCATTGGTCCTAGAAAACTCGATAGCTTGTATGAGATCCTCGGTCGAAGACAGGATGGTGTTCCAGAGTTGTTCGCGAGACAGGTCGTCGAGCGGGGCAAGTCCCATTCTTGCTCGAATGAGCTCCACCCGACTGACTGCGGCAGGATGGGAGAGCGTCTCTTTGGGATACAGGGATGCTGAACCTAGGGTCGAGGGCGGAGCAGGATCTTCGGGGACGAGGCGATATTCGATTGACATGCAGACGTAGCCAGCCGCTGCGAGGGCTGCACAATATTCGCCCATGGGCGAATCCGATGCGCCGTCCTCCTCGAACCTGATGGTTCCTTTTGATCCGCGATGGTAGGCTCCGCCAAAAGCCAGGATCACAGCAGGCCGATCTTCGAGAAGCTCGCCATTGCTCGCTGGCCTGTAGAGGTCCAGTTTCAGGTCACGAGACTGCGGCGTGGCGCTTGAAGCGCCAATCACTCCCTCGCCGTAAGTCACGTCGGCCTCTGTCACCACGTCGAAAGCGGCGGAAACAAAGTCTTCGGCGGCAACCGCTGTGGGACTGCCAATCAGAATGGTGCAAACCAGCAGCGGCACAATCCATCGTCTGATCATATACCCCCTAACCAGCCTGGACCAAAAAATGTGTCGATGATCTGCGCATGTTGGCAGATGCAGTGGCGCTTGAACAGATGCCCACTTTTCATCTGGTGCAGGCGTTGCGATTGAGATCGACTGATCCCGCGAACCTTGCACGGGGCAGCGAGCCACGAATCCGGATAAGGGGTTGTCTTGGAAAAGTAAGGTGGCGGAGACGGAGTCCGACCTACATCTGAAATAACGATTTGATATCAGACAGGTAAGGAAATTTGGCGATTAGCCAGACCCACAATCAGGCCCACACTTTTGAGCGGATGCATGCGGAAGTCTGCGCACGATCTGAGACTATGGGCGACCCTCTTCCACTCGCGGAGGATAGACAGCCGCTTTCTAACCTTCCTGAAAATAGACATGCGACTGCTAGACCGTAGGATGCCCCAAACCCTCACCCTTTCAATTTTCGCGGCTCCGCATCGTTACCTAATTTCGGCAACTGAAACTCTGGTGAGTTGGCGACGGTTCATTACGGACGGTAAGCTTTCTCATAGATCAGATCTACAATTTGCTCGGCAGATCCGCATGCCATCGTCCAACCCAAATGGCCGTGCCCGCAATTTAGCCAAAGGCCCTCTTTGGCAGACTGCCGTATAATCGGCTGACCGCTCGCGCTCATTGGACGAAGCCCGGTCCACGGCTTGGCGTCCGATAGATCGATACTGCCTTCAAGGTCAGGATAAAGCCGCTCAAATAGGGAAATGAGGTTGTCGATCCGCACCTGATCAATTTCTTGGTTGAATCCCGCGAACTCGGCGGTGCCAACAAATCGGAGGCGGTCTCCCAGCGGAACGACGGCGGCATGCATCGCATCATCGATGACAGGCACGCGCGGCATGCGATTGCCGAGTGCGCGGGCGTCTACCGACAGGCTGTAGCCTTTGGCCGGTTTGACAGGTATCGACTGGCCAAGCTGCGCGGCTAGTTCGGGGCTCCATACGCCAGTGCACAGAACCACCTCTCCAAGATGCTCTTTACCGTCCTGCACAATACCGCAGATACGGCCTTCGCGCAGGATGAGATCATTCACGCGCGCGCCAAGATTGATCGCGGCGCCAAGCTCCCTTGCTTTCTCAGCCAAGGCGAGCACGAACTTGCGCGCATCTCCAACCCCATCATCGGGAAAATACAGCGCGCCGGCAATGCGGTCCGCAATCGGCGCCAGCAGAGGTTCCCTTGCAACGGTCGCCGCGGCATCGAGCTTTTCAAACCGAAGCTCTTCTTGCGCCAGTCGTTGGGCGAGCGCCAATGGACCAGCCATAGCTGCTTCGCTTTCAAAGACTTTCAGGGTCCCGCGATCAGACTGGTCGAATTCCAGCCCCAGCTCTTTGGTAAGCGCGCGTGTCCGGTCAAGTGAGCGTGCGCAAAGGCGATAGTTCGCCAGTGTAGCAGCTTCATGCCGAGCGCGGCCGGACCCGGCGAGAAATTTCAGCCCCCAGCTGAAAAGCGAAGGGACCTGGGAAAGATGCAGCTTCATCGAGGATCGTGGATCGAACAGAGAAGCAAACAGATGTCGTGCAACCCCCGGTCCATTCCAAGGATCAGGCATAGACGGTGTCAGCATCCCGCCATTGGCGAAGCTTGCGCCCAGAGCCAAATCTTCCTCGGCCTCGAACAGGGCCGCATCATATCCGCGCGAAACCAATTCGTAGAGTGTGGTCACACCGATCAGGCCACCACCGACGACAATGAAACGAGGCTTGCTCATGGGTTATCCAGACAATCGATCCCTGGTCGCCGGTGTGTCTGCCATCAAGCGTTTTCTGTCATCAGGCTAACATCGGCGAGCGGCCAAACGTCACGCGAAAGCCGAGTGTATGGGATTTCTGCCACGTCGAACGGCATTGCGCCTGGTGTGCTGACGTAGTGAACCGAAGTGGCCAGAGGAGCCCAAAGATCGTAGAAATGCTGCGTTGATTTTACCACCAAAAGCTTCATCGCGGCAAGATCGATACCCAGTTCCTGAAATGGCTGCGGATCGAAAACCTGCGTCCGCGTGTCTCCGACAAACAGATGTATGCCGTCTGCTTCCAGCCAGACAATCGTGCCTGCCGCCATTGGGGCATCACCGAGACGCTGCGACATCTTCTTTCCAATCGCTCTGACGGTCACAGCCAGATCGACAGGGTCGCCAGAACTTGGCCCGATCTTGCCGCCGAGGCGGACTGGCAGCGTCGCGCCGACACCGGCATCTTCTGCGATCTGGACGAGGATCGGATCCCAATAGAGCGCCAGCATAGCATCCTTGATGCCCCGCCTGAGGATTTCCTGAAGAATAAAGGTGGAATCGGAAGGAGCCCCTCCGCCGGCATTGTCGGCCACATCCGCCAGCACAAAGGGGCCACCTGACAAGTCTCCAAGCTCGTCGAGCGTCTCCACGATACCCGGCTGCCCGATCCTGAACTGCTCGCGAAGGTCCCAGATTTCGCGTCCAAATTCTTCAGCGAGCCGCGCAGCCTTATCGGCATCGTCATCGCAGATCGCGAGCATCTTGGAACCAACATCGGGGGAATCGCCCCATGGAAAGCCATGCACAAACGATAGCGAAAGGACCCCATCTTGACCTTCCATCGCCAACTGCTTGTCGACAATGTCCCGCATCGGCCCAACGGGCGTGTGATACATGCCGATCATCCTGCAATCGAAGGTCCGCATAACCGGCCTGGTCTTGCCCGACTTGGCGTCTACAGCGAGCTTGAAGAGATGCTGGGCGCGCTCTGCAATGTCCGTGTGCGGATATTCCTTGTAAAAGACCAGCAGATCGGCGGCTTCGAGCATGAGATCCGTAAGATGCGCATGGGGATCGAATTCTCCTCCGATCAGCACATCATCACCAGCGATCGCACGTAGCCGGGAGATCAGATCGCCTTCACAATCGATCGTCTGTTCGGCAATCATCGCGCCGTGCATTTTTAGGAGGATGATATCGACATCACCAGCGCCGCGAAGATCATCGCAGATGCGCGCGCTCAAGGTGTCGTAGACGTCTTGTACGGTTGGGCCGGCTGGCTGCGCCATGGCCGAAACGCTTTCCACGACCTCGTGTCCCTCGGCTTCTGCCGCACGGCGCCATTCGTGAAGAGCGATATTGAATGCAATCGGAGCGTGCTTTGTGGCATCGCCATAGTGGATGCCGGTTTCTTCATAGCCGGACCAACCAGTTGGCAGAGGGGAAAAGCTGTTTGACTCGGTCGCAAGGCATGCGATGAAAATTTTCACGTGCTTCTCCCTTCCAATAAATATACTATGGTATAATTAATTGGACGAGGCAAGGGCTTTATCCTTGGGCTGTTCCATGCTTCAGGAGAGTGCATGACCGCGAAGGCAAAGACGAAAGCGACAAAAAGACGCGTAGGGCGCCCTCCCGCTTCCGAGAAGGGCGATCGCCGCAACGCTCTGCTGGATTCCGCGATCAGCCTGTTCTCTGAAAAAGGCTTCTCGTCTGTCGAACTGCGCGAGATCGCTGCCGAAGCTGGCGTAACGGTCGGCCTCATTCGCCATTACTATGGCACCAAAGATGACCTGATCGATGCGGCGGTCGCACAGGTCACCGCGCGGCTGCAGCAAGTTTTCGAAAAGATCCTGTCAGGTCTCGAGGCGGACAGTGCCGAAGATTTCATTGATGGCCTGAACGAGCGCACCGGCAAATTCCTGCTGCCAGAATACAAGCTCCTGTTCTTTCTCAAGCACATGGTGATTGAACTGCCAGACAAGTCTGCTCCGGTTTTCAAAACCTATTTCGACCTGTTCCAGTCTGAACTCAACGGGCTGGAAGCGATCGGCAAGATCAACCCGATGGTCAACAAGGTTTGGCTTTCGTTCATGCTGATGTTCGTGCAGCTGGGGCCGGTATTCCTTTCGCGCCAGATCGAGGACATTCTTGGCAAGTCGGTGAGTGATCCGAATGCCGCAATGCAGCGCGCCGCCAACAATGCCTTCATCCTAAAATACGGATTGGTTGAGCGCGACTGAAGACTGCTCGGCCAATGAGGTGATGCCCGCCGCTTCATCGAGCAGCGGGCATCATCAATCAGTTTACTTGCCGAACTCAACCTTGACGGTCACGCCGTATGTCTGCGGGTCGTTGAACTGAGCGCGAGGGATGCCGAGGAACGAGCGACTGTTAAAAATCTGCTCGGTCGTGTCGAACGCGTTCCGCATCCAGCCAAAGACCGTGACATTCCCGAAATCGAGACCCGCCCTAAGGTTCACTGTTTCCAGTGCTGCGTTGAGGTTTACCGGATCATTGTTCGGATTGGAGAAAAATGAGTCGCGGTAGTTGTAGTCCGCCTGGGCGATCAATGATGCAAAGCCAAGGTCGAAATTGGTGGCAAAGCCAATGTTGAGGTTGTGCTTCGGTGCCTCTGATGGGCGGTTACCGTCAAAATCAACACCAGGGCCGCCACCATTGGCAAAACTGTCGAATGTCGCATCATTGAAGCCATAATTGACGAAGATATCGAGCCAGTCAGCCGCATCAAGATCAGCTTCGATCTCAAAGCCCTTGCTCGTCAGTTCACCGGCATTCGTTGCAGACAACGCCGTGCCGCCGTTCGATAGCTGACGGAAGCTGAAGACCTGAAAATCGCTGTGTTTGGATAGATATGCTGCGGCATTGAAGCGCAACCGACCATCAAACAAAAGGCTCTTCAGTCCGATCTCAAACGCATCGACGCTTTCGTCTTCGAACTCGATATCGGAGATCGAAGGAACGAAATCGGCGTTCCAGCCTCCGCTCTTGAAGCCCCGCGCATACCGACCGTAAATCATCACATCGTCCGACGCGAAGTAGTTGAGACTTACGGTTGGCGAGAAATCCGTGGCCGACCTGTCATCCACAAGCGTGCCATTGGTAAACAGGCCGCTGGTGTCGGAGATCGTGAAATCGATGTCCTTCTCTTCGTGAGTGAGGCGGGCGCCGAATGTCAGCTGCAACTGCTCGGAAAAGCGGTAGTTTGCGTGCGCGAAAGCCGCGAATGTCTGCGAGGACACGATCGCATCCTGGTCGACATTCACAAACACTGGTGGTGCGGCAGGATTTATCGCCCGGGCGAACACGAACGCTGAGCCACCGCCATCGATCTCTTGGTCAAGATAGAAGAGGCCAAGGACATAGTCGAAGGTGCCATTGTCAGGAGAGGCATATCGGATCTCTTGCGAGAAGTGCTTCGTATCCTCCTCGACCCGCGATGTCCCGGCAAGCGTCACGGGTGAGTAATCCTCGTCAGAGGAAGCGAAGAAGTCGCTCGTCCGGTATGCCGAGATCGACGTCAATGTACCGCCATTGCCGAACTCGTGATCGATTTGCGCGGAAATCCCGCTATACTCGATAGCCACGTTTTGCTCGTCATCGATGGCAATGACCCTGTCCGCAGGGGCCAGAGGATCACCGATACGCTCCCCGCCTGCGGTCGCTCGGAAATCATATGAAGACGTATCGCCCGCGATATAGATCGTCGTGCTTCCCGTCTCGAACTGAAGCTGACCGCGCAGGTTGTATTCGTCCCGATTGTCGTAATCCAGGCCGTTCGAAATGTTCTGCGTAAAGCCGTCGCGCTTTGTATATGCGCCGGACACACGCGCAGCAGCCGCATCGGAAAAGCCCAGATTGAGCGTCCCCCGGATACGTTGAAGATCGTAATTGCCAAGCTCCCCTTCGACATAACCGAAATATCCGTCTTCGGGGCGTTCGGTGATGATATTGATCGCCCCTGCAACCGTGTTCTTCCCGAACAGGGTTCCCTGCGGGCCGCGCAGAATTTCGATCGATGCAACGTCCAGCACACCTTGGTTCGATGCTGCCGAACGACCGACCCAAACGCCGTCGACATAGACGCCGATACGATTGTCGAAACCGGCGTTGCGCGAACGGTCCGAGATCCCACGAATGCCGAAGCTCTTGCGAGTTGGGTCGGCCCCGGCCACGACAAGTGAAGGGGTCGAATATTGCAGGTTGTCGATGTTCTGAACCTGCAGCCGCTCAAGATCTTCGCCGGTCGTCACGGATATGGCCAGAGGGACATCCTGAACATCTTGCGCACGTTTTTGTGCAGTGACGATAATTACGTTTCCAGCTGATTCTGCATCCTCTTCTGCCTCTTGAGCAAGCGCTGGCTGAGACAGCATGGCCCCGGCAACAAACGGAAAAACAGATGAAAATCTCAGAATCTGGCCCTTTAGACGCCGGTTTTGCATTTCGGATATCCTCCCTCAATCCAAACTTAATTAAATATACTATGGTATAATTTATCTAGCGGTGCAAGCGATATTGGTCTAGATGGCTGCTGCTGGAAGAAGGATGGGGGTCTCATGACGGGGATGGCAGAGACGCAGGGCGGCGATCAGGGCGGTGCAGTCAGCAATCGCTGGTATGTCTTGATCCTGCTTGCTCTGGTCTACACGCTCAGCAATCTCGACCGCTATCTGCTTGGGATCGTACTTCCCTACATCAAGGCCGAGATGGTGCTAAGCGACACGCTGCTTGGACTGTTATCAGGGGCAGCCTTTGCAATCTTCTATGCGACGCTCGGACTGCCGATCGCCCGGTTGGCTGACCGTTATAGCCGCAAGCTCATCATCACGGTTTCGCTGGCTATCTTTAGCGTGATGACTGTGCTTTGCGGGCTGGCTTCAAGCTTTGCCATGCTGTTTATCGCGCGGATCGGGGTCGGTATCGGCGAAGCCGGAACCAGCCCCGCTTCCTATTCGATCATCTCCGATTGCTTCGAGAAGGAACGCCGCGCCACCGCGATGGGTATCATGTCTCTGGGCAGCAATGTCGGCCTGCTACTGGGCTTTGTCGCTGGCGGGATCATCGCCGCTAATTATGGTTGGCGCTGGGCATTCATCGTTGCCGGGATCCCCGGGATTATCCTCACGCTGGTCATGCATTTCACCATGAAAGAGCCGCCTCGCGGTGCGATGGATGAAGCAAGTCTAGCGCCAGATACCAAGCAGGTTTCGACACTTGAAGCGATTCGAACGCTGATGGCAGTTCCAAGCTATCGTCATCTCGTTTGCGGGATGGCTCTCGTCCTGTTTGCCGCAACCGGCATGCTCGCCTGGTTGCCCTCGCTGTTGGACCGCTCATTCGGGTTAGGGCCAGACAAATCGGGTCTGCCTATTGCCCTTATCATTATAACTGCGGGTGTAGTTGGCACGCTGTTCATTGGCGGGATGCTGGCCGACAGGCTCGGCAAGAACGACCAGCGTTGGGTCCCACGCATTGCCGCAATCGGTGCGCTTGTCATGGCAGGTGGCGCAATCGGGGTTGCTTTCGCCCCCAGTCTGGGCTGGCTTTGGACCGCCTATTGTTTTGTCGCCGTCGGAGCGACCACTTTCCTTGCGCCATCGCTATCGCTCAGCCAACTGCTTGCGCCCGTCAAATTGCGCGCGACCAGTGGCGCATTAGCCCTGATGATCGCCAATCTGTTCGGGCTTGGCCTTGGCGCACCCTTTATCGGCCTGGCGAGCGATCTTTTGGAACTTAGGTTCGCAACCGAGAGCCTTTCCATGGCCTTCCTTCTGGTTCCGGTCGCCGGAAGCTGGGCCGCATTTCACTACTGGCGCTGCGCGCAATTGCTGCCGCATTCGCTCTCGTCGCAAAAGGATGACGCACTCGCATGAACAGCTTGCCCTTGATTACCGCTGATGAAGTTCGCGCGCGTCTAACGCAAAAGGCCTGCATCCCTCTCGTTCGCGACGCGATGATTGCGTTAAGCGCTGGCAAAACCCGTCAGGCCTTGCGTCAGATCGTCGACTTGGGAGGAGGCAATGCTTTTGGCAGCATGCCGGGCGCCATCGACGGCCTGTGCCATGGCGCCAAGCTCATCAGCGTCTTCCCCGGCAATGTTGCAGCAGGAGGCAAGGCCCACGAAGGCGTGATCGTTCTTTTTGATCCTGAGAACGGCAAAGCGACCTGCGCCGTTGATGCAGGTGAGGTAACCGCAATCCGAACCGCAGCAGCCTCTGCGGTCGCAACCGATGCTCTTGCGCGAAAGGATGCCAGCACCGTGACCATCCTCGGCACGGGCGAACAGGGCTGGCAACATGCCCTTGCCATGAACGAGGTACGCGACTTGAAGGCAATCACGCTGTGGGGCAGGGATATCGGCAAAGCACAAGACCTCGCAGCGCGGATTGCCGAGGCGATAGGTATTGAGACGCACGCTTGTCCGAGCGTTGCCGAGGCTTGCGCTGCAGCGGACATCATTTGCACAACCACGGCTTCACCCGAACCGGTGCTTCTCCTTGATCACGTGACCCGAGGCGTCCACATCAATGCAGTGGGCTCAAGTCGGGCTGGTCCGACAGAGATCGATCCGTGTCTCATACCCGTTTCATTGTTTGTTCCCGACCATCGCGAGGGTGTGATTGCGCAAGGCTCCGAGTATCTCGACGCCGTTGAGTTAGGGATCGCCGATGAGCGCAACATCGGGCCAGAAATCGGCGAGATTCTTGCAGGAAGGGCGACGAGCCGCACCAGCGCCGAACAGATCACGATCTACAAATCGCTCGGCTCAATCGTTCAGGATATCGCAGCGACGGAATGGCTGGCGCGATAGATGAAGCGGGACAATTTGCGTGTTCAAGGAGGGTGTCGAAATCTTACCGGCTGTAAGCCCAAACGCTGCTTGCGCTCCGGCAATGAGTAGTCCCCTTGGGAGTCATGGAAATCGCGTCGAGGTTTACCGGATCCAATGTGCGCAATTTCGAAATTGGTTGGCACACCGTACCCGGAGATCCGGTGTTTGGAAGGCGAGGATTTCTGCGGGTTTCGCTGAGATTTCGGGAGCTGTCGCCAAGTAATGTCATCTGATGTCACTCCGCGATCCGCAACTCGCATGTGAGTTGCCCGGCTCTAAGCCATTAATTTACAATCGAAAAATAGCGTTTTCCTACAGGGCGGCCGCTGCTGTAGACTGATGTCAGTCCAGAGGGGGCATCGGGCCGTGGAGGGTCGGCCAAACGTCAGGTGACGCCGTGCGATTTGCCCTTCAATGCTATGTCGACCAAGACCTTCATGCGCTTGTTAAAGCCGCTGCTGATGCAGCCCATATGAGCGTCAGCCAATGGCTGAAACTCACTGTCATCGACGCGCTAGACGAACCCCAAGACGAGGCGTTCCGCGATCAGGTTCTTTCCGATCTGCTCTTCGCCAAGATCGCGCTCGACGGCTGGCTCCGCACACACAAAGATAAGGAACTGCGGGACCGCGTTGTGGTCGCTTACCAACGACGCATTCGCGAATATCGCGAGCGGAAAGCCGCGAAGCGCGAGGGGCGCTGAGCGATGCTTTCGGTTGCCAATGTTCGCTCGGCTGGTGGTGCGGCCAACTACTTCGCTAACGACAATTACTACACCAAGGCGGACGCTGACCGGTCCGGAATCTGGGTCGGCAAGGGTGCCGAAAGGTTGGGTCTTTCGGGCACGGTCGATGCCAAAGCGTTCGAGGCAATCCTGCGCGGCGAGCTGCCCAATGGCGAACGGATCGGGCACCAAGGTCAGTACCATCGGGCCGGGACCGATCTGACCTTTTCACTGCCCAAGAGCTGGTCACTGTTGGCACTCGTCGGCAAGGATCAGCGGATCATTGACGCATACCGTTCTGCTGTCGTCGAAACCCTCCAGTGGGCGGAGAAGAATGCGGCCCAGCATCGCACCGAGAAGGCTGGCAAAGAACGGCTGCATGCGAGCAATAACCTGACCGTTGCCCTGTTCCAGCACGACACCAACCGCAATCAGGAACCGAACCTGCACTTCCACGCCGTCGTCGCCAATATGACGCAGGACAAGGACGGCAAGTGGAGGGCGCTGCGCAACGACAAGCTCTGGCAGCAAAACACTCTTCTCAATGCCATCACGATGGCGCGCTTCCGGATCGAGGTCGAGAAGCTCGGCTACCGGATCGGCGAGTTCGGAAAGCATGGCAACTTCGAAGCCAAGGGTATCGACCGCAACACAGTGATGGCATTCTCGACGCGGCGGCAGGAGGTGCTCGAAGCACGGCGCGGCGGTGGGCTTGAGGCGGGTGTGGTGGCGACGCTGGCGACCCGGCAGGCCAAGCATAGCGATGTCGATCGCGATACCTTGATGAGCCATTGGGAAGGGCAGGCCTGGGACCAGGGGCTCGACCTTGAAGGCATGGTGCGCGACGCCAAGCTACGTTCGCACGAGTTGATAGTAGCGGCAACGAAGCGGGCGAATGATCGCCCCACCTTACTTGAACGGGGCAAGGCAATGATCGCCATCCTGGCCGAGCGGATGGGCATCAAGGAGGGCGATCCGCTCATTCCCAAGCGGCTTCATATGAAAGGCCGCGAAGAAATTGCGACGGCTCACGCAGTTGCATCGGCGATACGGCATTTGTCCGAACGAGAGGCGGCTTTTACGGCAACTGATGTTGCCAAGGCTGCGCTCGATTTCGGCCTGCCAACAACGATGAGGTCGGTCGAAAGGCGCATTGGCCAACTCACCCAGCAGGGCGCGCTGTTGCGCGGGCGAGGCGCGCAGAAAGGGTGGCTGACTACGTCTGATGCATTGACGCTGGAGACCCGCATGTTGGCCGAGATCGAGAAGGGAAATGGCGCAGTTCAGGCGATCCTCGACGCGGAGACCGCCGGGCCGTTTCTGCAGGCGTCGGCGGCGATCAATTACGGAATGAAGCTCAACGCAGGACAGGAAGCAGCAGGCCGATTGATCCTGTCTTCGACCAATCGCGTCGTAGCCATCCAGGGTGTGGCAGGGGCAGGTAAATCAAGCGTGCTTCGGCCACTCAATCAGTTGCTTGAAGAGCATGGCAAGAGAGTCATCGGCTTGGGTGTTCAGAACACGCTGGTACGCATGCTGGAGAAGGATACCGGCATCCCGTCGATGACATTGCACCGCTTTCTCGGGCAGAATTCCAAGCTGCTCGATGGCTCGGCAGGCAAAGCCGAGATCGCCGCTGCGCGCGAAGACTATCGCGACACTGTCCTGGTTCTCGATGAAGCCTCAATGGTTTCTACCCGCGACCAGGACCGACTGATCCGGCTTGCCAATCTACTGAAGGTCGAGCGCCTCGTGCTGATGGGTGACGAGAAGCAACTGGGAGCCGTCGAAGCGGGCAAGCCCTTTGCTTTGGCGCAGCGCGCAGGGACCGAAACGGCGCACATGGACCACAATCTTCGCGCCCGTTCCGACACCCTTAAGAAGGCTCAGCAGGCGGCCCAGTCGGGCAACACCAGTAATGCACTAGAATATCTCAAGGATCACATCGTCGAGGTCCAAGAGAACAGCGCAATTGTTGCGGCGGAACGCTGGCTGTCCCTTCCGCCTGCCGAGCGCGAGCGCACGTCGATCTTTGCTGCGGGCCGCCGATTACGCTCTGAAATCAATACCGCAGTCCAGACCGGCCTTGCCGCGAATGGAGAAATCGGACCAGCGAGCGCAAGGCTTACGGTTCTATCCCGTGTGAACACGACCCGCGAGGAATTGCGCTACGCGCGCAATTACAAGCCGGGCATGGTGCTCGAAGTGGCAAGACGACAGTCGCGCCATGGACTTCGGCGCGGAAGCCATGCAGTCGTTGCCGTCGATACCGAGAAGGGTGCTGTTACGCTTCGCGATGCGCGAGGGCATTTGCGCCGCTTCGTGCCAGCGAGGTTGTCGGCGAAGGGCAGCGACCAAACACTACAGCTGTTCGAGAAGAAGGATCTCGATCTTTGTACCGGGGACGCTATCCGGTGGACGGCGAGCGACCATAAACGCGGAATTATAAATGCAGACCGGGCAACAGTCACCGCGATCGAGCGGGACGGAGTGACGGTCACTACGTCCAGCAGCATGGAACACAAACTTAAGCCGAACGACCCGATGTTGAAGCGCATCGATCTCGCCTACGCGCTCAACGCCCATATGGCACAGGGCCTCACAGCAGATAAGGGCATAGCCGTGCTCGACAGCCGCGAGCGGCGACTGCTCTCGCAGAGGAACTTCCTTGTCACGATCACGCGATTACGGGATGAGCTCACTCTGATCGTCGATAACCGGGACAGGGTTGGGCGAGGGATTACGACAAACTTGGGCGACAAGACTTCGGCAGCGGAAACCACCGAACGGCTGGGCATAGCGGCAGCGAATGGAGTCAGGCTGGGTCAAATCCAGGCGACCGCCTCTGATCGGCAGGCTGAACCCGAGAAGGCTCCCGAGCTAGCCAAGGAGCGGGTCAAACCGTTCGATATCGGCATTTGATGATTTGACTGGAATTGGGCCGCAAGCGGACGGTCGGCTAAGAGGGGCATTTCGTTCGAAATCCAGACCTTCTTTAGGGATGACTCTGCCAAACTCGGATCTCGTGCTGGAGCTTGCCGATGCCTGCGATATCGGCACTATCCGGTCGGCCGTTGGAAGGCTTATGGGGGCGGGGGCCAGCCTGCCTGAACAAGCTGTCTCGAAGCATGCGAAATAAGCTTGTGTTAAGTGGGCGGCGCCAATCGTTCAGCCGATCAAACATAGCATCGGCGGATCAATAGAGACGCTTATAGGGCCTACGTGCATGGCAATTACTGGATTTTATTTCAGATAGAGGTACACGACCGCATCCCTTTGATTTCACGGAAGTAGCACATGCCGCAGTTCAACGATTGGTGCGTTAGTGACGATGTGCCAGTTGGAAATCACTTTTGCCGTGTAATGACCGGCCAGGCAGCAAACCTTCCCACCGGCATTCAGGCAACGGCTGCAATAGTCCCAGCGCACTATGCGTCGGAAGAACATGTGGCGCGGGCATTCGCACGTCTCGGCAAGCCAGCCACGGCCGCACTCATCCAAGGCAAACTACCTACAACGAAGGCTATCCGTTCTGGTGATCTGGGAGAAATATATGCGACCGAATGGATCGATGCGCACAGCGGTGGCTATAGTGCGCCGATCAAGCGCCTCCGTTGGAAAGATCATCGCAACATGGCGATGCGCGGCGAGGATGTTATTGGCATCCTCCAAGACCCTAAGTCTCAGCGCCTGCACTTTCTTAAGACCGAAGCGAAAAGCCGGGTGGCGCTGACCGCGCAGGTTCTCGTCGAAGCCCGCGCCAATCTAGATAAGGACAGTGGCCTGCCATCTGCCCATGCCCTCGCCTTCATTTCGGCCCGTTTGCTCGAACTGAACAATCTTCCGCTTGCGGATGCGATCGACGATGCGCTGCTCAAGCATGGCATCCCGCCGCAGAACGTTCGGCATCTGCTTTTCACATTCTCTGGCAACGCGCCGGACGCAATGCTTGCCGAGTCGCTTCAAGCCTATCCCGGCCAATTCAACCAGTGGGGGGTTGGCCTGCGCGTGGAAGGCCATGCCGCTTTCATCGGCGCCATATATGATCAGGTGATTGCCAATGCCAACAACCCCTGAAGCCATAGCGGCGGACATTGCTGAGGCGGCCACTGCCGGCTTCCGCGGGCGCCTCATAGCCCGTGGACAAGCCCGCGCGATCATCTGGCGCGACGGTATCCTGCCGCCTGAAGCGCCGGACTTTGCCCCCCAATTGAGCTACGATCTTCATTCGCACGGCTATGCGCTATTAGGGCTTGGCCTCCGATTGCGCGAGCTGGGCGGCGATGAGGCGGCCGCGCGCGTTGCCTTCGAACAGGCCGCCACCGCCCTTGAAGCCGTTATAGCAAAAGGTAATCGAGACGAGGCCGATCGTGACTTCCACTTCGTCATGGCGGCGGCAAGCTACCACCTCGCACATCTCTCTGCCCGCGCTTACTCGCTGCTCGCGATCGTGGAAACAGACGAGAATTTCTCGCCGGTCGAGCGCGTGCTTGCTCAATTGATGCGGCGGAATCTTACTGCCCTTCGCACCAGCGTCCTTGATTACCGATCCTCAGGAGAAGGTAGTGACGCACGCATCGCCGCTGCCATACAAGCCAAGCTAGATCTCATAGGGGACGCGACCGATCCAATTGACGGTGGCCATGACTTCCTTTTCGAGGGGCTCGATACAGCTCTAATCGATGGCTTCTTGGCTGCCATGTCCCTATTTCTCCTTGCGTTGGAACGCGGTGAGCGGCCGCTGCTGGATCAGGCGCTCGAAAGACTGCACGTCAATCTTTCCATCTGCAGCGAACTCAACCTGCTACCGCAATGGTGGGCCCATCGGATCGCGATACATCTTTTGTCCGATCTGTGGTCGAACACATTCCACCAGCAGGTGCCTTTAGAGCCAGTAGGCGGCGAAGCGGCGGAATGGCCACAACTCCGCGAACTATTCATCGCCTTGCTTCAGCGGCGACCCAAAGCCGAGATCGACCTCTGGCCCTCTCAGATTGAGGCCGCAACCCGCGCAGTCGACCAAGGAGACGACCTTGTCGTGTCACTGCCCACCAGCGCCGGCAAAACCCGGATAGCCGAACTATGTATCCTGCGTTGCCTTGCCGGTGGGAAGCGGGTGTTTTTCATAACCCCGTTGCGCGCGCTTTCCGCGCAAACAGAGTCGACCCTACTCAGAACCTTCGGTCCGCTCGGTAAGACAATCTCTGCGCTTTACGGCAGCATTGGCGTCAGTGGTTTCGACGAGGACGCAATCCGGGAACGGCATATCGTCGTCGCCACTCCTGAAAAGCTCGACTTCGCTCTGCGCAATGATCCGTCCCTGCTCGATGACGTGGGACTCCTCGTGTTCGACGAAGGCCACATGATCGGCCTCAATGAACGCGAGGTTCGTTATGAAGTGCAGATCCAGCGGCTCCTACGGCGTCCCGACGCTCACGAACGGAGGGTCGTCTGCCTATCCGCCATCCTGCCAGACGGAAATCAGCTTGACGATTTCGCCGGGTGGCTCCGACGGGATCATCCCGGTGGCCTGATCAAACATGACTGGCGCCCGACAAGGTTGCGCTTCGGCGAGGTGGTCTGGAACTCACCCACGGCGCGGCTGAACCTCCGCGTTGGTGAGGAACGACCCTGGGTCCAGCGTTACCTGACCGGGTTTGCCCCTCCCGACTGGATTCCACCCAAACGACGACGGACCCGGCTCTTTCCAGGAGACCAGCGCGAACTGTGCCTCGCTACCGCCTGGCGGCTGACCGAAGATGGACAAACTGTTCTCATCTTCTGTCCGCTGCGGAAAAGCGTAGAGCCTTTCGCGGATGTCATCGTCGATCTTCATGAGCGTGGCGCACTGCGCTCTCTGCTCGAAGCCGATCCCGGCGCACTCGAAACGGCGATTGCGCTGGGAGAAGAATGGCTTGGCCCCGACAGTGCGATTCTCAAATGTCTCCGCCTAGGCGTCGCTCTTCACCACGGCGCCTTGCCGACCGCCTATCGCAAAGAGGTCGAGCGGTTGCTGCGCAACAATGTGCTCAAGGTGACAATCTCTTCGCCCACGCTGGCGCAGGGTCTCAACCTGTCGGCGACGGCCGTCATCATGCACTCTCTGCACCGCAACCGTGAGATGATCGAGGTCTCCGAGTTTAAGAACGTCATCGGCCGGGCGGGCCGAGCCTATGTCGATGTCGAAGGTTTAGTACTATATCCTATGTTCGACGATATCGCGAAAAAGCGCCGCAACTGGGAAGAACTCATAACCGACCTGGGCGCACGGGAAATGGAGAGTGGTCTTGTGCGACTTGTCGCCGCCCTCTTGGCTCGCATGCGTGAACGGATCGGAGGAGACCTAGGCCAACTCGTCGAATATGTGGTCAACAATGCCGCTGCTTGGAATTTCCCGGAGGTTGCAAACGAGAAGCCGGAAGACCGCGCCCGCGCACTTGCCGACTGGGAACGGCATGTTGCCACTCTCGACACTGCTGTCCTTAGCCTGATTGGTGAAACCGATATCCCAGACGAAGAGATCGAAGCGGCGCTTGACACCATGCTCCAGTCCTCACTGTGGCAGCGCCGCCTTCAACGGCAGAACGAGCCAATACAGCAGGCTCTTAAGGCGGGCCTCATTTCCCGTAGCCGGCTCATTTGGAGCCAATCCACTGCCGAACGCCGTCGGGGCTATTTCCTAGCGGGGGTGGGCCTTTCGACCGGCCAAGCGCTGGACGCGATTGCCGCGGATGCGAATCATCTCCTCGTTCAGGCCAATGGTGCAATCCTTCAAAACGATGTGGACGCGGCTATCGCAGCCATCACTACGTTCGCTGAGTTGGTCTTCACCATTTATCCCTTCACGCCAGACCCTATGCCGGCGAACTGGCGGGACATCCTACGCGCTTGGCTGCTCGGTCAACCGCTCGCGGCGATCGCCGTCGGTCAGGAATCAGAGACGCTGCAATTCATCGAGGGAGGCCTTGTCTATCGTCTTCCCTGGGCCATGGAGGCGGTCCGAGTTCGGGCGGCCGCCAATGGCGACACGACCGGCGTCTTTGATCTTCCTCTGGAAGATCACGAACTCGGCCTTGCCGTTCCCGCCGTCGAAACCGGAACCCTGAACCGCTCCGCATCGATCCTTATCCAGGCCGGCTTCAACTCAAGGCTCGCCGCCATCAAGGCCGTCACAGATACTGGTGCAACCTTTCAAACCGGGCAGGAACTTCGGCATTGGCTGAATTCTGAAGCGGTCCAAGCGTGGAGCGCGCAACCCGATTGGCCGACAGCCGAGACAAAGGCGATGTGGACGGACTTTACGCAAGGCTTCACACCGCGCGATAATCGTACGTGGGCCGAGCGACAATATTCGGCAAACGTGGTATGGCTGAATGCCCCACCACCCCCCGGTACGCCGGTTCAGGTTCACCATTCGGCAGGCCAACAACGGGTGCTTTCGGCCGACGGCACTCCGCTTGGCGCAGTGCAGGGGGCCCTCAACCCAGGCCGCGCCGGATTGTTGCGCGCCCAAGTGGCGCAGGATGTCGGTCGAATTGATATCAGTTATCTGGGGCCAGCGGACTTGTCAGGCGCATGATAGGCCAAACGTGCCCACCGATCTCTCTTGTATGTCGTTCTGAAGTTTAGATCGCAACTTGCGGCACATGTGGCCTATACCGCGCCGCCCTTGGTAGAAGGCAAGCTTATGAACGACTGACAGGCGTGAGCGATTTTTCGCCTAAGAGGAGACCTTCCGGCTCATTCAACTTTGGGGTCATTCCCGCTCCACAAGGTCATGTCTGCTCTTAAGCATCAGACGCACCGCCTCTAATGGCGGAAACTGGGGCGCATAGCTGACATCCGTATTTGCACGATCAGCGGGCCACGAACTTTGCCCAGTCCGCCATCATGGGCTTGCGCTTGTCGAGATAGTCCGTGCGTCGATAGGCCGCCTCGACCTTGTTCGCGATCGCATGGGCCAGCGCGGCTTCTGCGACCTCGCCAGGGTAGTTCGTCTTTTCCGCAACCCAATCGCGAAACGATGAGCGAAAGCCGTGGACGGTATAATCGTCGCCCTTGTCGCGCAGAATTTTCAGCAAGGTCATGTCGGACAATTGCCGACGCGGGTTCTAGCCCGGAAAGATCAGATCGCTGACAGGCGAGCGAAATGCTTTCGCTCGCTTAAGAACGTCCAAGGCCGCTTCCGAAAGCGGGACAACGTGGACAGTCCCGGCTTTCATGCGTTCGGCGGGGATCGTCCAGAGTTTCTTCTTGAGGTCGATTTCGTTCCAACAAGCACCGCGGACTTCGCCGGAGCGAGAGGCGTTCAAGATCACAAACTCCAAGGCAAGACGGCCGACCGAGGAGCGCTCACGCAGCCATTTGAAGAATGCGGGGAGTTCCTGATAAGGCATTGCTGCCAAGTGGCCTTGTTTCTTTGGCTGACGCGGCAAGCCACGGAGTACCGACCGCATCGGGGCTTCAGTCTCGCGAAAACCCTTGGCGCAGGCCCAATCCAGTACCGATCCGATTCGTTGCCGTACCCGCCGCGCGGTTTCTGGCTTCGTCAGCCAGATCGGAGAAAGCGCATCGCGGATTGCAGGGCCCTCAATGTCCGAAACGAGTTTGTCGCCCAAAGTCGGGAAGGCATAGGTTTCAAGCGTCTTGATCCATTGGGCTTGGTGCTTGCCGTTCTTCCACGCGGCCTTGTGTTCTTCATGCACGAGCTTGGCAGCGTCGCTGAAAGTGGGGATGACCAAAGCCTCCTTTGTCCGCTCTGCCAGAACGTCGACGCCTGCTTTCACCTCCTTACGGACGGCCCGCGCGGCCTCGCGAGCATTGGCCAGTGGCAGCTCGGAAAGTGGGCCTAAACCGATGTCTCGGCGCTTCCCGTTGGCCTGAACCCGGACAATCCAGCTGCCTTTACCTTTTGCGGCGAGTTTGAGGATCAAACCCTCGCCATCTGAATAGCGACCTGGTTCCGTGAGATTCTTTACTCCCATCGCTGTCAGTTTGCCCATTGCTCGTTCCTCTCAGACCCACATCCAGACCCACACTCGACGCCGGATGCATAAGAACATATAGGGAACTATGCGGACGGCGAAAAGCGAAAAAACGCCGCATTTCTGCGGGTTTGAGGACTATAAAAGATTGTCTGGGAAAAGTAAGGTGGCGGAGACGGAGTCCGCCTCGCTGTCCGAGTAAGTCACTAATCGGTCTTAGTGTTTTCCGGAAAGCCTGGCGGCTACCCCACAGGTTATCACCGAAATCCTCGATCTATCTCTAATAATCGCATAGCGGATGCCGTTCTGCAAGCGGACTAGCTCGATGAATAACAAACCCGCAGTGGTTGGTGACAATTTGAGGCAAGATCGTTGAGGCAAGATCGTGCACCCGGGTGCAGAATAATAAGCGTGTTTGGCTCTACACTGAACGATACTGCAACTTGGCATGCACGGGTCATTCTGGTCAATCTTCTGGTTGCAAGAAGGTGTAAGGTATAAGCTCACTCAAAGCCCGGGCCTCGAGCACGCTAGCTGCATGGGCTTCCCATTGGCAGCGAAGACTGCGGGTTCCCGACCACAATGGCCATGATTGGCAATAACCGTGCATCCGCTTCAATACTTGAGGAACCCGTTCGGCGGGCCCATTCTGCAGCTGGTCCGAGAAGTACGCGAACCGGCCCAGCCAATCCAGCTCGCGGACCCAGAAGGCGCAAGCACCCTCTGGGGTCACCGAGAAGGAGTACCCACCGAAGCGGCACTCTTGACTCAAGGGACGTCGAGTGAAGCGTATGTCGAATGGCCCAGCCGGGTGGGACCGAAATCCCACCCGAAGGGTCTGTTCAAGACGCTCTGCCTCTTGGGCTGGGACGACCAGCCCGAAATTGTCCGAGTAGTTCACCAGAGGGTACGCGCGGAGGGAACCTACTTCCGCGATAATGTTCTGGATCACCATTTCAGCAATGAGAGGTGAGAGCGCCGAACCCTGCGGCAAGCCGCGCTGGGACATCCTTTCGATTTCCTCTTCCGTAATACGGAGAGCTGGACGCCGTGTTACCCTAGAAGAGACTGTATACCCGGATGTGAATATCCAAGGCTTCAGGCTTTCAGGCAACGGCACATTTTCCCTCAGCCATTCCGGTGACACATGGTCGTAGAACTGACGTACGTCTCCATGGAGGAAAACAGCGTCTGGACCTGCCGTTTCGGCGTGGTCCCTGAGGGTTTCGACGGCGAGGTTCCCTCCGCGTTGACCGTATTGGTCAGGGCGGTCGCCGAGGAACGGGAGAATAGAGCGAGCTAGCAGCGTCTGCTGCGCGAGATCGGTATCTCGAAACTGTCCTAGGATGCGGGTGCCCCCATCCGCCTTCGGCTTCTTCCATACCATCATAGTGCCCGGCTGGGCGTTGAAGCCGATCATCTGTGCGCGGCTGTAGACGAAAGTGAACCGGCGCTTCATCTCGCAGTTCCGCACGACCGTTTTGTCGCTGGCGGCCACAAAGCGAGCTGCGAATGAGTGGATGTACTCCCGCTGTAGCCTGCGAGCTTTTCGAAGGTTATCCTCTGCCACGCTTAGCGCAATCTTCTCGCGATCCCGGCGCTCTTTTGCGCGTGCAATTCGTGTGAAGCGGTGTTGTTCAGCCAGAGTTAGGTCGTTCGGACAGCCTTGCTTGCTTGTGATCCTATGGCGAACTTGACGGAAGAAACACTCGTCCGATTTGTTCTCGAGGCAGGTCATGTGTTGCCCCCGGGGGCAAAGCTGCCCGCACGAGGCAGGGTATTGCGCCACTCATTCAGCTCTTGCTCTGGCCATGCAACCGCACGCTTTCCAATCCGGACTGGGCGAGGAAACGCCCCATCGGCCATCAGCGCATATATTTGGCTTTTCTTGAGGCCGACGACACGCTCAACTTCTCGGCGGCGTAGCAGACGATTGGGGGGTGGAGGCTTGAAGATCATGAGTCAATGATAAGTGCACTCACGATGATTTCAAGAAAAACCTTTAATATCAATATATTATATGCATAACATTCTTTGTCAAATGCGGTGACGAGAGGGCTCTGTGACCTTCATTACTGAACGCCGACACCCTGAATTATCGACAGTGAAAACACTTCTCATGCGGTGTGAGCGCACTCTCCGCTAAGCGCGGCTCGAATCTAGCGTACTCGGTCTGAACCCGGGTTCACTAGGTCGACTTCTGCAAGCCGCAGGCTAACGCATCGCGGTGCACCGCCGTCCCAGACTGTTCTGCCACAGCAAGGGCAAGCCCCTTCATCAATCTCGACAGGGTCTCACCCCTTTGCCCATCTGCTGATGCGTCGAGGTGAACTTTCCAGCAGGCAGCGGCAAACTGGGACCAAGAAAGATGGTGCATGACCAACCGATCGGCCACACTCCGAAAATGCTCTCCATGGTCTGTCAGCATTTCCCTGATCGCCGCATTCGTCTGAGACACAGGAACACGCTCAATGTAGTCAGGGTCGATGGATCCATTGGGCCCGGCGCGGCATTGCTCCCAAACGATGCTTGCATCGGGGTGCGGTGTGATGAAGATAAGACCCACGTTTTCTCGCGAGCCCGATCGCCTTTCCTCGGCGACAATCAGCGAAATGTATTTGAGAACCTGGCCCGGCCATGTCGTTGAGCCCAGCTTCAGCTCAACGCCTACCGCGCTGCTACTTGAAACGAAGAAGCCATCTTGTTGCGTGGTGTTGCCATCCGTGAAACCAGTGTAGCGGACGGCGATTTCTCGCCCAAGCCGCTCGAAGGGACCACTATCTGAGATCCCGGCTGGCTTGAGAATGAGTTCTTCGATCACGTGGTCGGGCGCGATTCCGAACGCGATCTCAAATATGTGGTTGAGCGGTTCCTCGAGGCGACGCATTCGCTCGGCGTTCTCTTTCGCTGTTCCGCGTCTTGCATAGATCGAGCCGCCATTCTGAACTCGGTTCGCTGGTACCGATATCCGATCGCCTTCTTTGATCCATTCGCCCTTCGGAATCGACGGCAACCCAAGCAAGCTTGGATTCCAGTAGAATTGGTCGACTGAGTCCCAATATTTTCGATGCCAGCTCATGTCCTCTCCCTGCCTGTGCTCAATGCGTCTTGGCCAAGGCTTGGCCAGCATGGTGCTGTGAACCCGGGGGCAACTCGGACTCCACGACGGCGATCGAGCAAAATGTCTGGACCGAGGCTAGGCCGTGGCTAGTATGTTCTGCAAGTGGCTCGTCGAAGGGGATATTCACATTGGCAGTTGATCTACAGGACCTCTCGCGAAGGCTCTTCCAGGCTGCGAACCAGCTCTGGACCAACACGGCGCTCAGGCCTGACCAATATGCCCAGCCAGTGCTTGCCCTGATCGCGCTGAGGCAGATGGAGGCGAAGTTCGACCAGGTGCACGGTGAGCTGGCAGAGACCTTCACCGGACGCCTCAAGCCCACCCCCCAGGACTACCACGGCCACGGCGCAGTTTACCTGCCCGACAATGCCCGCTTCTCCTACCTCCTATCCTTGCCTGAGACCGAGGACCTCGCCGAGGCTCTCAACGAGGCCATGAAAGGCATCACGGAGCATAACCCCGACCTCGCAGGGGTAATGCCCCAAGGCTACGGATCGCTGCCTGACAAGGTCCTGAGGGAGCTTCTGCGCATCCTCCAGCCGCTCGACATTGGCGGGGATGCCTATGGGGTGATCTTCGAGTACTTCATGGGCGAGTTCGCCTCGGCCTACATGCAAAAGGGCGGCGAGTATTTCACCCCATCCTCCATCGTTAAGCTGATCGTGGAGGTGATCGAGCCGTACCACGGGAAAATCTTCGATCCTGCCTGCGGCTCCGGCGGGATGTTTGTCCACTCTGCCGACTTCGTAAAGCGTCACCACAAGACCCCCAGCCGCGAGCTGAGCGTCTACGGGATCGAGAAGATGGAGGACACGCAGAAGCTGTGCCGCCTCAACCTCGCGGTTCATGGGCTTTCTGGGGACATCGTGGTGGCCAACAGCTATTACGAAGACCCGCATCAGATGGTCGGCAAGTTCGACTTCGTCATGGCGAACCCCCCGTTCAACCAGTCCCAGGTGGATACCGAACGGCTGGTAAATGATGCGGGACATGTGGACGCCCGGTTCTCGCTCGGCATCCCCAAGGTGGGCAACGCGAACTACCTATGGGTCGGCCTTTTCCATGCGGCGCTGAACGATACGGGTCGTGCGGGGTTCGTCATGGCCAACTCGGCCTCCGATGCTGGCGGGTCGGAGCGTGAGCTAAGGAAGAAGCTGGTGCAATCGGGATCGGTCGACGTCATCATCTCTACATCGCCCAAAATGTTCTTCACGGTGTCTCTGCCGGTGACCTTGTGGTTCCTCGACAAGGCCAAGGCGAAAGGCGAGCGGGCAGACGAGGTACTCTTTATCGATGCTCGCAACATCTACCGAGAGGTTGGACGGGCGCACCGCGAGTACACGCCGGAGCACATCGAGTTCATCGGGAACATCGTGCGGATGTGGCGCGGCGAAGAGGTGGAGACCGAGCTTGGTAGCGCGGACCTCATGGTCGAGACCTTCGGAGACGATAGCTTCAAGGACATCCCAGGCCTCTGCAAGGTCGCCAGCCGGTCGGAGATTGAGGCGCAGGACTGGAGCCTTAACCCTGGGCGCTATGTGGGCGTGGCGGCTGGTGAGCAGATCGACGACGTTGACTTCAAGGAGCGGCTGGAGGGCCTGCAGGAGGAGCTGGAGGTGCTAAACGCAGAAGCGGCGCGGCTGCAGGAAGTGATTGCGGCGAACGTGGCTGAAGTGCTGGCTTGATCTATGTCGGCAACGGAGAGGAATGAGGCGGCTCTATGAACTTCGAACTACTGTTTGCACGCCTTTCGACTGATAGCCTGCATGAGCTGTATGAGGCCGTTCGAAGTGCACTTGCAGATGATGATGGCAAAGAAGACCCTTCAGAGCGACGGTATCTGGTGCGTGAAACCAGGGATTGGCGAGAGTGGTCAGAAGCCATTGAGGCTGAGCTTGAAAAGCGCGACGTCAGTTTCGAGAAGATCGAATGGTAAAGGCTTGGCGCGATTGCACCTTGGGTGACGTGCTTACCCTTCAGCGTGGTTTTGATCTGCCCACGCGCCTTAGGGTCGAAGGCCCTTTTCCTGTGGTCTCTTCAGCGGGGGTTTCGGGCAGTCACAACGAGGCTAAGGTCCATGGCCCTGGTGTGGCGATTGGTCGATACGGCACCTTGGGCGAAGTTCACTACGTTGTGGAAGACTTTTGGCCATTGAACACCACGCTGTGGGTGAAGGACTTCAAGGGCAACGAGCCACTTTATTGTGCTCACCTTCTCAAAACGCTCGCTGTCGCTGAAACCTCAGGCTCGTCTGCAGTTCCTGGCGTAAATCGAAACGTCCTCCATGGGTTGCCTGTGAAGTGCCCGCCCTTGGAAACCCAGCAGCGCATTGCCGCGATCCTCGGAGCCTATGACGACCTGATCGAGGTCAACCGGCGGCGGGTGGCGGTGCTGGAGGAGATGGCGCGGGGGCTGTTCGAGGAGTGGTTCGTCCGCTTCCGCTTCCCTGGCCACGAGGACGTGCCCATCGTCGACACCCCCGATGGCCCGCTGCCGGAGGAGTGGGAGTGGGCGCGACTTGGAGATGCATGTAGCATCATTCGGTCAGGCTCTACTCCTTCTCGAAAAGAGCCGGAGTTCTGGGATGCAGGGATTTTGGACTGGTTCACGACAGGAGAACTGAGGGGGTCCTTTCTCTTCTCTTCAAAGGAAAAGGTCTCACAGGCTGCCATCGACAAGAAGAAGGCCAGGGTCTTCCCATCGGGCACAGTCTTCATAGCACTTTATGGAGCCACAATCGGGGCACTTGGGATTTCAAACGTTAGCTGCTCCAGTAATCAAGCTGCGCTCGGTTTAGTTGGCGACGGGAGGCGTATGCGACAATGGCAACTTTTTCACACCCTTGAGAGATTGAAGGATTGGTTCATTTCTGTCGGTCAAGGTGCTGCGCAGCAGAACATCAGCAAGGAAAAAGTTTCTGGGGCGACTGTTGCACTCCCACCAGCCATCATTTCTGAGCTTTTCGACAAGCGAGTATCTGCCCTGTGGGAGCTGAGGAAGAACTTAGAATGGCAGGAAAGTCTGTTAAAGACATCCCGCGACCTCCTGCTCCCCCGCCTCATCTCCGGCCAGCTCTCCGTCGAGGCTGCCGAACGCCAACTGGAGGACGTCGCATGATCCCCAAGCTCGGCAAGGTACAGCGCGTCGACGTCCGCAGTGCGTGGATGAATGAGGCTTCGCACTTCACGCCCTGGCTGGCTTCGGAGGAGGGCATGGAGCTGCTCCAGGACACGCTTGGCATGGAGCTGGAGGTTGAAGCGACGGAGAAGTTCGTTGGCCCCTTCAAGGCCGACATCCTCGCCAAGCGCACCGACACGACCGACGACCACTGGGTGCTGATTGAGAACCAGCTTGAACGCACAGACCATCGCCACCTCGGCCAGCTCCTGACCTACGCAGCGGGTCTCGATGCAGTCACCATTGTGTGGGTTGCCGAGAGCTTCGCCGAGGAGCACAGGGCTGCGCTCGATTGGCTAAACGATGTAACCGGCGAGGGGCTGGAGTTCTTCGGCCTGGAGATCGAGTTGTGGCAGATTGAGGGATCACCGCCTGCGCCGATGTTCAACCTCGTCGCACAGCCCAATGAGTGGACCAAGGAGGTCAAACAGCAAGCCTCCGATGGCACACTCAGCGAAACCCAGAAGCTCCAAAAGCGATATTGGCGGGCAGTGCGTGAGTTGCTGTTGGAGCGCAACAGCAGGGTCCGGCCCGGTAAGGCTCAGGCGCAATCATGGGTAACATACGCGCTGGGCAAGAAAGACACGTGGTTAGGCAGTTGCGTGAACACCAGAGAGAACAGGGTGTGGGTGGAGTTCTGCTGCTACGGCCCACCGGGGAAGGTCTGGTTTGATCAGCTCGCCGAGAAGAAGGACCAGATCGAAAGTGAGCTTGGCTATTCGCTCGATTGGCGGCGCATGGACACCAAGAAGATGAGCAAGGTTCTCTATGCGCTCGATCCGGCTGACCCGACCGACGAGAGCGACTGGAAGCGACAGCATGCATGGATGGCCGATCATCTTGAGAGGTTCCACCGTATCTTTCAGCCCTACGTCCTTGAACTGTCGGACGAAGGGCCTGCGGGCGACGACTGATGGCTCCGTCGCTCTCCGGTTTGGTCGCCTCCGAGGACGGCATCGTCGAGCAGCCTGCAATGGCGCTGATGGAGGAGCTTGGCTGGGAGCGTGTAAACCTGCTCCACGATGTGCCTGGGCCGGACAACGCCTATGGCCGCACGAGCCTCAAGGAACCGCACCTTCCCGCAAGGCTGCGAGCAGCGCTTCAGAAGCTCAACCCAGGCAAACCCGCAGAGGCCCTCAAGCTGGCCGAGGAGGAGCTGACGCGGGACCGTTCGGCGCTGCAGCCTATTGCCGCTAACCGTGAGGTCCTGAGGCTCCTTAGGGAAGGCGTCAGGGTCGAGGTGAAGAACGACCAAGGCAAGTTCGAAGACATGCTGGTCCGTGTGATCGACTGGAAGAACCCGACCAACAATGACTTCCTCGTCGCCAACCAAGTCTGGATCGAGGGGGTCCTCCACACACGCCGCCCCGACACAATTGGCTACGTTAATGGCCTGCCGCTGCTGTTCGCCGAGTGGAAAGCGCCTACCTCACCATTCTCCGAGGCTTACGAGAAGAACCTGCGCGACTACAAAGACGTGATCCCGCAGCTCTTCCACGCCAACGGGTTCGTGATCCTTTCCAACGGCCTTGAGACCCGCATTGGCGGCAGTCACGCGCCGTTCCAGTTCTTCTCGCCCTGGAAGCGGCTAGAGGAGGGAGGCCCCGAAGACCCCAGCCTGGAGACCATGCTCAGGGCCACCTGCGAGCCTGCCCGCTTCCTCGACATGCTGGAGAACTTCGTCCTGTTCGACGAGGCAAAGGGCGGTCTCATCAAGATCATCGGACGCTACCACCAGGTGCTAGGGGTCAACAGGGCGATCGAGGCTGTTCGTCACATCAAGGAGAACAAGGGGCGGCTGGGGGTCTTCTGGCACACCCAGGGGTCGGGCAAGAGCCTCTCTATGGTGATGTTCGCCGAGAAGGTCCTGCGCCGCATGGGCGGCAACTACACTTTCGTGATCGTGACCGACCGCACCGAGCTGGACGACCAGATCGCGGGCCAGTTCGCCACGGCAGGAGCACTCACCAAGGACACCCAGCAGACCCAGGCGGGCAGCAGGGCGCACCTGAGGGACTTGCTCGCTGGCAACGAACGCTACGTCTTCACGCTGATCCAGAAGTTCTCGACCGATGACAAAGAGCCAATGCCGGTGCTCTCGGAACGCTCGGACATCATCGTGATGACCGACGAGGCCCACAGGAGCCAGTACGCCCAGCTTGCGGCCAACATGCGCAAGGCACTGCCCAATGCGGCCTTCATCGGGTTCACTGGCACCCCTCTCATCAAGGGGGACGAGAGCCGGACCAAAGAGGTCTTCGGGGACTATGTGTCGGTCTACGACTTCGCGCAGTCGGTGAAGGACGGAGCGACCGTTCCGCTGTTCTACGAGGGACGAAAGCCGGAACTCCAGCTTAACTCGGACGAGTTGCAGGAGGAGCTGGACGAGCTGCTCGACGAGGCGATGCTGGACGAGGAGCAGGAGAAGAAGCTCAACCAGCAATTCGGGAGGCAGTACACGCTCATCACCAATCCCGACCGGCTGGACAAGGTTGCCGAGGACGTGGCGTTACACTTTGCCCAACGTGGCTATCGCGGCAAGGCGATGTTCGTTGCCATCGACAAGGCCACGGCGGTTGCGATGCATGACAAGGTCAAGGCTGCAGTCGCCAGGATGATCGAGGCCGACGAAAAGAGGCTGAAGACTGCCCACGAGGCCGAAGGAGCGGCCATCGCCGAGCGGCTGGTCTGGCTGCGAGAACTCGACATGGCGGTGGTGGTGAGCCAGGGCCAGAACGAGGTCGACGATCTGCGCCAGAAGGGTCTCGACATCCTCCCGCACCGCGAGCGCATGCAGAAAGAGGACCTGGAGACCAAGTTCAAGGACAAGGACGATCCACTGCGCCTCGTGTTCGTCTGCGCCATGTGGATCACGGGCTTCGACGTCCCCAGCATCGGCACGATCTACCTCGACAAGCCGATGAAGTCGCACACGCTGATGCAGACCATCGCCAGGGCTAACCGGAAGTCGGAAGGTAAGACCTCTGGGGTGATCGTGGACTATGTGGGCGTGTTCCAGAACCTCCAGAAGGCGCTGGCTGTCTACGCGGCTGGCAGGGGCGACGGCGAAACGCCGATCAAAGGCAAGGAGGAGCTGGTCAAGGAACTGGAGACCGCTCTTGAAGCCGTGCGGGCCTTTGTGGAGCCGCTCAGCGTCGATCCTGAGGCGATCATGGATGCCAGGGACTTCGAGCGGCTCAAGCTTATCAACGAGGCCGTGGAGGCTCTGGTGGCCCCTGAGGATCGCCGTAGGGAGTTCTTGAGGCTCGCTGGGGCGGTCACACAGGCCTACAAGTCGCTGCTGCCTGACGAGCGAGCCGCGCCCTTCCTCAGGCCTGTGGCGGTGTTCCACACGCTGTCCGACGCGGTGAGAGCCAAGCTCGGCCCTGTCGACATCTCGGCAATCTCGGCCAGGATCGCCCAACTCCTCGACGAGAAGCTAGAAGGGGTCGCCATAGTCACTCCCATCGTCGAGGGTGATACCGCCGAGGGCCGCGTGGACCTCTCAGGGATCGACTTCGAGAAACTCGCCAGCCTCTTTGAGACCAGCCCCAAGGTTGCCACCGAGAAGATGCGCGAGGCTGCAGAGGAAAAGGCCAAGAAGATGGCTCAGTCGAACCCCACGCGGGTGAGCTTTGTCGAGCGGCTGGAGAAGCTGGTCGCGGCCTACAACGCTGGGTCAATCGACGCCGAGAAGTTCTTCGAGGGCCTGAAGGCGTTCATCAAGAGCTTGGACGATGAGGAGCAAAGAGCGGCGAGAGAAGAGCTGACCGAAGAGGAGCTGGCGATCTTCGATCTTCTCACCACGCCAGAACCGAAGCTTACCAAGGCGCAGGAGCAGGAGGTCAAGAAGGTGGCTCGTGGGCTGTTGGAGAAGCTCCAGGGGCTTGTGGACGCCGTGGACTGGGTAAGGGGTCAGGAAACCAGAGGAAGCGTCTGGACGGCCATCAGGATGGGCCTGAACGAGCTGCCGGAGGACCCGTACCCGCAGGACCTGTGGGACGCGAAGGTCGATCAGGTGTGGGATTTTGTGCTGAGGCGGTATGCGGGTTACAAACCCAATGACAAGGGCGTCGACGAGCACCCCAATTGAAGATCCAAAGCTGGTGCTTCGAGTTGATCGTACGCGACATATGGAGGGCCAGAGGATGCTTGTAACAGTGGGATGGGATGTTGGCCTCCTCTGGGATGTCGAACAGGATGATCAAGAAACACTCGAGGAGTTTGGCGACGCCAATCAATGTGTCGCTCTAAGGCGAGCCAAGTTGCTTACCTTGCTACAAGTCAGCGAGCAGCAAAGCGAAGATGGTTTCCTAGTAGCTGAGCGGAAAACTCAGCATTTTATGCAGTGTCTGAACACGAGCGGAGGTTGGATCCTCGAAAAACGGGAAGGGCATGCGTCGGCCCACTACAGGGCCGCGCTCATCGAACAACCAGAATGCTCGGCGTCAGAGGCTTCGATTGTTGATCGGATACTGGCGCATCCCAGGCAACCCCAACTGTACTTGAGCACTGAACAGGTTCTAGCTGCCTTCGCAGCATACCTCGCGCATGAACCAGAACCTGATTGGTTGAATTGGGAGCGGATGGATGTGTAACTTGAGGTGTGCGATCTGGAGGATCCGCAGTGGAATATGATGTGGTTGGTGACATCCATGGCAACAACGAGGCCTTGGAAACCTTGCTTGCCGAGCTTGGCTATCGTCGGTCACGGGGATCTTGGCTCGGCCCATCGGATCGACAAATTATCTTTGTTGGCGATTTTGTGGATCGCGGCCCCGGCCAGGTCGAAGTGATCTCGACAGTTCGTAGTCTAATGGACTCCGGCCATGCCCTAGCAATTCTTGGGAACCATGAGCTAAATGCGATAGCTTGGCATCGCGGTTTCCGACCTGACAGCCAAAAAAACCGAAAGCAACATCAAGGGTTTCTTGAGCAGGTTGGCGAACGAAGTGATCTTCACGACGAGCTAGTCGATTGGTTCTTGACCCTTCCTATGTGGCTTGATCTGTCGGAACTGCGAGTTGTTCACGCATGCTGGCATTGGCCTTCGATCGACGTCTTGCAGACGCGATTGGCCGATCAGCGATTAACTGACGACCTGATCGCGCTCGCCACTGTCGGCGCAAGCAACACAATTGGGCGAGATGGAGTGCCTCCCAATGAACATCCGGTTTTTTCGGCAGTAGAGACATTGCTGAAAGGCATCGAGGTTGAACTCCCCGAGGGCGTCTCGTTCCTCGACAAGGACAAGAATCGACGAAGCTCCGTGAGGGTTAAATGGTGGGAGCAACCACCCGCAACTTACGGCGATGTGACGCTATCGCCGGTGCACGATTTGGCCGCGATGGCTACGAAACTCCCTGAGGGTGTCTTGCCCGGATACGATGAGCACAAGCCTTGCTTTATTGGTCATTATTGGCGTCGAGGCAGGCCGGAATTGTTGTCACCGCGTATTGCTTGCGTGGACTACAGCGCTGGAGCTGACGGTCCTTTGGTCGCCTACTGCTGGCGCGGTGAGGATGTGTTGAACGCGGAGAATTTTCGATCGACATGACGAGGTAAACGGCTGGAATATTTGGCGAAGGATGGAAGATGGTGGACTTGAAGTCACGGGCCAGAGGTGCGCTGATCGGCTTGGCAGTGGGTGATGCAGTCGGCACAACCCTCGAATTCAGGCCTCGCGACACTTACGAACCACTCACTGACATGGCTGGAGGTGGCCCATTTGATCTTCCAGCTGGCACCTGGACAGATGACACCGCAATGGCTCTGGCACTTGCGGAAAGCCTAGTTGAGCAGAAAGCCCTCGATCCGGACGATTTGATGCGCCGATTTGTCAGTTGGTGGCGCGAAGGGACGTACAGTCCGACAGGTGCGTGCTTCGACATCGGTATTGCTACTCGCTTGGCTCTCTCCCGCTTCGAAGAAACCGGAGATGCTCTTGCGGGATCCAGCGATCCCAGATCGGCAGGCAACGGTTCGCTGATGCGGCTTGCGCCTATCGCTATTCGCGGCGCAGCCATAGACAGGGAGACGATGCGGGCGGAGGCAAGGCTACAGAGCCAGACCACACACGCTGCAGAAGCATGCGTGGACGCCTGCGAAGGCTGGGCGGTCATGCTTCGAGAAGTCCTTCGAGGCGCAAGCTTCGAAGAGGGGCTGGCTGCGGCTGCCCAACTTGATTTCAAAGATCCCATAGGGCCGGTCTTTGCTGGTGTTTGGCGGACCAAAGGTCGTTCTCAGATCGAGAGCAGTGGCTACGTGGCGCATTCCTTGGAGGCTGCGCTTTGGTGCAATGCACAATCAGAGGATTTTCGGGAGATTATTTTGCTGGCCGCAAACCTTGGCAATGACGCCGACACGACAGCAGCAATCGCCGGGCAACTGGCAGGTGCGCGACTAGGCTTAGAAAAGATCCCAGATGCGTGGCTTGCGAAGCTTGCATGGCGTGAACGATTGCAGGTTGCCGCCGACAAATTGATCTTAGGCGAGATGCCCTTGGGCATTGTCGCGTGAGCAATATACCCCTTTGACAAGCCGCCGCCATTTGGAGGCGAACCAGCTCCAAAGCAGAGCTCATTCAGGCGCTTAGTTGCCTTCCTGTTATGACTATTCCTTTGCGGTAGCACACCGACGGGTCCTCGTGCTGAACGCCGATCTCTTCCAGCAGCATAAGGTGACAAGCCTTCAGGTGAAGCCTACCAAGCGGAAATGAGTACTGTAAGCAGCAAGCCTCGAAGTGTGCGCGTCGGCACATGGAATGTCGCCTGGAAGCATCCTTCACGGTCGGCTGGTCGGACGATGCGCGAGCGGTTGCTTGCGGAGGATCCAGAGGTTCTTTGCATCACCGAGGCGGATGCCCAGTTCATGGGCTCGACTGGCCATACGATCTGCGCTGAAGCCGACTACGGCTATCAGCTGACGGGCAACCGCAGAAAGGTGCTGTTATGGAGCAGGCAGCCGTGGTTGACCCATGATACTCTCGGTGATCCAGCCCTGCCACCGGGCCGCTTCGTGGCAGGGCGAACTCTTACCAGCGCAGGGCCACTTCTAGTTGTCGGCGTGTGTATCCCGTGGGCCGCCGCGCATGTCAGCACGGGACGGAAGGATAAAAAGCGCTGGGAGGACCATTTGGCCTATCTTGATGGCTTGCATACGTATCTCTCGAAGCTCGCTGAGCCGTTTGTGCTAATGGGCGACTTCAATCAGGCTGTTCCCCGCCGCACGGCTCCAGAGCATGTGTTTGATGCCCTCGAGCGGGCGGTCCTGGCCCAGGTCGAGTTATTTACCTCGGGCGATGTAGAGCCCTGCGGGTATTCGATCGATCACATCGCCGGGCCAAAGGGGTCCTCATGCAGCTGGCGGAAGGGTCTGCATGCGCTCGGGGCCGAGAAGGAGGTTTTGAGTGACCACTTTGGCATCATTGCCAGACTGAGATACAGCTAGTCGGAGCAGTTGCCTCGACCTAGCCATTACTGCAACGATTACCGGAAGCATTGTTGGGTATCTATGCGCCATTGCCGCAAGCGATCTTGTGTAAGGCGGATGAATGCCCCAAGTTTTTCGCGTCGTCCATGATCGCAGCGACTGGAAAAACGCCAGAATTTGCTCTCTCAACCTGATTTCAGAAATGCCAGATAGTCCGCCACACTTGCAGCGATTTCTGCTTTGCTCATCTCTTCAGGGCAACCAGGAGTAAAGCTGCCTAAACAGGCCCCAGCCTCGTCATAGAAATGTGTCACTCCGCCGTAGTCGTCATAACGAGAAAAGACCTTGTAGGTTTTCCCGTTGACCTCGACGTAGGTCGTGGAATGGTTTGGCATATTGACCTCCCTTCTGTCCAATAGACGCCTAGTCTACATGTCTTATATCGTTGAGGAATGAGCTCCACTCCTCCATCAAATCACGACGCTTATCGAATAGGTCTGAGCGAGCATATGCTGCTCTAGTCTTGTCGCTGCTCACGTGTGCTAGTGCTAGTTCCGAAATCTCATCCGAATAGCTGGTTCTCTCCCGTGCCCAGTCCTTGAATGTCGAGCGCCAACCGTGAACTGTGAACCCGGGTGCACATTGCTTGAAGACCTTAGAGATGGCTGTGTCGCTGAGTGGCTTCCCACGCATGTTCGGGAAAACCAGCTCGGACGAGTCCGAAAGCGTTCGGACCTTTGCCAAGAAGTCGACCGTATGTGTCGAAAGGGGAACTCGGTGTTCAACTCCAGCCTTCATGCGAGATGCAGGAATCTTCCACACTCGGGCATCAAGATCAAATTCGGCCCATCGGGCTTCTCTCGCCTCAGAGGATCGACAACCCGTAAGCATGACCAGCTGCAGCGCCAGTGCTGCCATGCCGTCATGCGTGAGCAGCTTGGAGTAGACGGTTGGAGCAGCCTTAAACGGAACCGCAGGATGATGCCGAACCGTTCGCTTCTGAGGTGGAAGGTGTGCCCTGATCGCCTTTACGGGCAGGTCGGCCTCCCTATGGCCTAAGGGCACGGAATAGCCAATTACAAATGCCACACGCTGCAACACCCTTCTGGCGGTCTCTTGTTTGGTTACCCATATAGGGCGTAGTAAAGCCATCACGTCCGATGCAGTTACCTTGTCGATCGCCAAATCACCAATGAATGGGAATGCGTACGCTTCCAGGGTGTTGATCCACTGATCTCGATGCTTTGAATTCTTGAATGTAGCTGCCCGCTCGACGTGGACCTGCCTTGCTAGGGTGGCAAAGGTAGGTGTCGCTGCTGGCTTCAAAGCAAAGGTAGGATCGCTCCCATTCGCCGCAGCAATCCTTGCAAGGCGGGCCTTTTCTCGAGCTTCTGCTAGAGAGAACAGCTTAGCGCTTCCGAGACCGATGTCACGCCGTCGACCGCATTGGTCGGTGATCCGCGCCACGTAGGAACGACCGCCGCCCCTTGATATCTGAAGATATACATTTCCGCCCAGCGAGTGCTTGCCGGGATGTTTGATGTTTGCCGCCTCGCGGTCAGTCTTTAATTTTATGGGCATGCTACCCCACTTCCTTCCCCACATTGTGGACTGGAAGCCGCCGGACCACTTCGGACCGTGCGACTAGCTTTCAGATCATTGATGCGAGGAAACCGGCGGGGTCACTACACGGTAGCTGACCAAATCGGACCAAACCGGACAAGAAAGTGGCGGAGACGGAGGGATTCGAACCCTCGGTACCCGGTTCGGGTACGGTTCCTTAGCAGGGAACTGGTTTCAGCCACTCACCCACGTCTCCGCGACGCTTCGCGTTTTGGCTGCGAGCCGCGCGCTATAGTCGGCGTTATCGGGTGCGGCAAGGGTGGAATCGGCCAGAATTGCGTGCACCCCTTCCACCTGCCTCGAATGCCCCGTCCATCTGCGCTTAATCCGCAGGCGGATACCGACTCGTTTCACCGCGTTTTCGATTCGCTTCGCCGCCGTGCCGTTGCCCGGAAACGCAGGAAGGATTCTTTTCCGAAATGAGAAGGTCCGACTCGAATGCTGGACGCAAAGGGACAAGAGGTGCGAACCATGCGCGATTTCGACATGCAAACAGATGCTTGGTCGACCAAGGCGGAAACGAAGCGGCTTTCCGACAGGCTGTCTCGTTGGGTGGGTACGGTGGTGGTCGCGGCCATGCTCGCGCTTTCGCCTGCATCGGCTCAGGAAGTCGAATCCTTCGATCCCGATGCCGCGTTCGAGGCCTATCAGACAAACGGCCAGCGCGCAGTGGACAGCAATGCCGACACCGGCGCGATCGATGCCGATCTGGTTGATCCGGCGCTGCGCAATGCGCAGACGGGTTCTCTTCCGGATCTGCCGAGCGTCGACAACTCCGGCTTTGACTGTGAGTTTGCCGATTACGCACAGGCACAGAGCGGCGAACCCGTCCCGCAGTGGACCGAACCGGCCCCGACCGGACAGGTCGCCACTGCACAGGAAACTTCGGCCACCTATGGCGAAGACGATCTGATCGGCGCGGCTGAAGGCGTTTTCGGCAAGGGCGCCGAAGGATTGGCCGGGCTCATCGAAGACCTGCTGCGCAAGCAAGGTGAGCCGAATGGCTATATCATCGGCCGCGAAGGTGGCGGCGCATTCGTGTTTGGCGTGCGCTATGGTTCGGGCACGCTGCATCACAAGGTCGAAGGGGAACGAAAGGTCTATTGGACCGGCCCGTCGCTCGGCTTCGATGCCGGGGCGAATGCGGGCAACACCTTCGTGCTGGTTTACAACCTTTATGACACCGAAGACATCTTCAAGCGGTTCCCTGCCGGAGAAGGGCAGGCCTATTTCGTGGGCGGCCTGCATGCCAGTTACATGCGGCGCGGCGATGTGGTGCTGATCCCGATCCGCGTCGGCGCGGGCGTGCGGCTGGGTGTGAATGCCGGATACATGCGTTTTTCGAAGAAGCAGCGCTGGTTGCCCTTCTGAGGTTGCACACAGTAGCCCCATGACTTGCCGATAGAGCAAGCCGGGGCATAGCGGATAGAATTGCGGTTGCGATACGCGGCCATGCGTTGCATTCGGTGCGCCATGCTCGACCGACTCGAACCGCAATCGCCTGACGCGCTGCTTGCGCTGATCAAACTCCACGCTGCCGATGACCGGCCCGACAAGGTCGATCTGGGCGTCGGCGTCTATCGCACAGGACAGAGCGACACGCCCGTTTTCGGCGCGATCAAGGCGGCAGAGCGACTGCTGGTGGATACGCAGGAGAGCAAGAGCTACCTCGGCCCGGAAGGCGACATCGGCTTCGTCAACGCGTTGATGCCCTATATCTTCGGCAGCGACGCGACCATGGGCGGGCGCATTGCCGGGATGCAGACGCCGGGCGGCACCGGCGCGGTGCGGCTGGCTGTCGCACTGGCGCAGAAGGCCGGACTGAAGAAACTGCATATGGGTACGCCCAGCTGGCCCAACCACGCGCAGATCTTTGCCGATCTCGATCTTGAATGGGCTCCCTTCGATCATGCCGCGCCTGATGGCACCGCCAATCTCGACGCGGTGCTGGCTGCAATCCGCGGAGCCGGACCTGATGAAGGGATCCTGCTGCACGCCTGCTGTCACAACCCGACGGGTATCGATTACACCCCTGAGCAATGGGAGGCGATTGGTGACGCGATTGCCGAAACCGGCATCTTCCCGATCATCGATTCCGCCTATCAGGGGCTGGGCAATGGCATGGAAGAGGACGCGGCGGGGCTGCGCAGCGTTCTGGCAAAGGTGCCTGAGGCGTTCATCGCTTACAGCTGCGACAAGAACTTCGGCATGTACCGCGATCGTGTGGGCGCGTTTTACATCCTCGCCGATGGCGGCGACACGCTCGACAAGGCGTTCTCCAACGCCAACGCGCTTGCCCGTGCCAGCTGGTCGATGCCGCCCGATCATGGCGCGGCGGCGGTGCGCTTGATCCTGCGCGATCCGGCGATGACGGCGCAATGGCTGGACGAGCTTGACCAGATGCGCGCCCGGATGAACCAGGTTCGTGCCCGTCTGGCCGAAGCCGGCACCGCCGGCAGCGTCGATCTGACCCCGCTGGGCCATCAGAACGGCCTGTTTTCGATGTTGCCCGTGACCAAGGAGCAGGTGGTGGAGCTGCGCGAGAAGCATGGCATCTACATGGCCGGTTCGGGGCGCATCAACGTGGCCGGGCTGACTATGGACAATATCGACAAGTTCATCGCCGCCATCGCTGACGTGACCGGCTGAATGCTCGATCGCCAGCCGACGCTGGAAGGGCCGGCACTGCTGCTTCGCCCCTTGCGCGAAGAGGACTGGGATGCGCTGTTCGCCGTCGCATCCGATCCGTTGATCTGGGAAGTCCACCCAGCGCATGATCGCTGGCAGGAGCCGGTGTTCCGCGCGTTTTTCGACGATGCGTTGGCCCAAGGCGGCGCGCTGGCAGTGATCGACAAGGGGGCCAATGATTCAGGCCGGGCGATCATCGGTTCCTCGCGCTATCAATGGCTTGAGGAAGCGGACGGGGGCTCGGTCGAGATCGGCTGGACCTTCCTTGCGCGCGAATACTGGGGCGGGGCGGCCAATCGCGAGTTGAAGCGGCTGATGGTTTCCCATGCGCTCGCCAGCATTTCCGAATGCCGCTTTGTCGTGGGTGAAAGCAATTGGCGCTCACGCCGGGCGATGGAGAAGATCGGTGGCCGCCTGACGGATCGCAGCGAGAGCCGCGGAATGGCCGGACAGGATGCGCGGCATGTCGTCTACGTGATCGGTCAGGCTGAATTTGCAAACGGCCCTTTGGGTTCGGATTGAGACGGGCGAGGCTGTTGGCCTTTGCCAGTGAATGGAACACCGAAAGGGGTGTTTTAAAAATATTTCCCACCGCCCTCATGATCGCCGTGCCTCGGCCTTTTCAGCCTGCGCGTCGATCCGCCTGAGCAGCCGGAAAAGTGCGGAATTGTCGGGTTTTCGCACGATCGAGATCAGCTTCCCGCGATACAATACAGGGCGCCAGAATCCGGTCTCGATGCGCCATTCGAGCTGTTCGAGTGTGACTTTTCGCCAATCCGCGATTTCACGGTGACGCGGGCGGTGTTCGCCCGGTCGCGTGGGGCCAGCCAGCACCCTGTCCCACGCGCTTGCAAAGCTTTCCGCGCCCGCACGCGATTTCAGCCGATAGGCGCTTTCCCGGCTTTTCCCGACAGACCTCGCTGCCGCGCTGACCGATCCTGTGGCGTAGAGCTGCGCGAGGAAAGCGCATTGCACCCGCGCCGACCAGCCATCCTTCCTCGCGCGCAGTTTGACCGGCACGAAAAATGGCGGGCGCGAACGGCGTGACAGGAGCGTGCGCTTGGCTGGGGAAGGAGCAGGGGCTTGGCAGGGCTTCATGGCCTTACCAAGCCACATTGGCGGGTGTGTAGGAAAGCCGGAATTGCCCCGGCTCCGATCATTCCGGGGGGAAACTTGTCGCCTGTGAAATAAGTATATTCCCTTATGTCCGGCTAAAAGGTAAGCCGCGTCATCTGAGGAGAAATTCGGGCCGTTTGTCGGACCGATGAAGCAGCTGCCTTGCGGGCAATTTCCGGAGTGCAGCCATGGGGAACATAGATGAAGAACACGATTGTTGCCGGTGCATCGATTCTTGCGCTGGCCGTCGCCGCGCCTGCCGTTGCGCAGAACCAGAGCACGGTTACCCAGAACGGCAGCGACAGCAGCGTTTCGGTGACGCAGACCGGATCGGGGAACGATTCGACGGTCACGCAGGAAGGGGGTTCTTCGCTCAACGGCACGACCGTTACGCAGGACGGCACCGACGGCACCTCCGATGTAACACAGGGCGGCACCAACAACTCGACGATTGTCGCTCAGGAAGGCTTTGATCTCGACGGCAGCCTTGCGACCAATTCCAGCACCGTCATCCAGGCCGGCGACCAGAACGAGATCGACGCGACCCAGATCGGCGACAACAACTCCTCCTTCATCGCCCAAAGCGGCACACAGGCCGATGCATTCCTCGTAACGGGCGGCTCCGACAACTCATCGGGCATCACGCAGTCCGGCGTCTCGAATGTTGCCGACGTATTCCAGGATGGAGACGGCAACTCGTCCACCGCGGTGCAATCAGGCACCAATGGCTCGATCGATGTCGATCAGGCCAGCGATGACAGCACCTCGATCGTATCCCAGACGGGCGCCGATCAGGACGCTATCGTAACGCAGACCGGCACCAACAACCGTTCCGAAGTCACGCAGAACGCTTCGAGCAACACGGCCGACGTTCTTCAGGGCGATGCCGACAACACATCGTTTGTGACGCAGAACGGTACCACCGGCACTGCAGATATCGACCAGACGGGCGGTGGCAACTTCTCCAACGCGATCCAGACCAGCAGCGACGGCTCTGCTACGGTGCTGCAATCGGGTGATGACAACAACTCGATCGCCGCGCAGTTCGGGCCGAACTCGACCGCCAACATCGAACAATCGGGCGACGGCAACCGTTCGGAAGCGACCCAGTTCGGTTCGGACAATGAAGCGCAGGTGCTGCAAAGCAGCGATGACAACACCTCGTTCATCACGCAGTCGGGCACCAATGCCTTTGCAGATGTCGATCAGGTCGGCACGGACAGCGAATCGACCGTAAATCAGTCGGGGAATCTCAACAGCGCGATCGTGCTGCAGGAAGGGATCGACCTCGACACCAGCGGTCTGACCAACACCAGCGTGGTGTCGCAATCGGGCAATGAACAGGAAGCCGATGTCGAACAGGTCGGCGACAACAACGGGTCGACAGTGGTGCAGAACGGATCGCTCAACGATGCATTCGTCCTGACGGCGGGTGTCGGCAACACTTCGGCCATCACGCAATCGGGTTCGACCAATGTGACCAGTGTCGAACAGGACGGCGACAGCAATAGCTCGGTAGCAACCCAGTCCGGCTCCAATGGCGACATCAACGTGTTCCAGATCCTGTCCGGCAACCAGTCGTTCGCCACTCAAAGCGGCAACACCCAGACTGCCGATGTCGACCAGACCGGGTCGAACAACACCAGCACGGTGACGCAATCGACCAACAATTACACTGCCAACATCCTGCAGTCGGGCGATGGCAACACCTCGACCGCGATCCAGCTGGATGCCGGTTCATTCGGAAATACTGGCAGCACGGTGAACACAACGCAGGCGGGCGATAACAACACCGCTTTCGTAAACCAGCGCAGCATCAACTCGACCAGCAACATCACGCAGGCGCTGGGCGGGAACAACAACACGGCGACCGTGCTTCAGGGCTCTGTCTCACGCCGCCAGTTGAGCAACATCACGCAGGAAGGCTCTTTCAACAGCGCGAACGTGCAACAGGGTATCAATGCCAGCGGGCCGACCGATGACGACAATGTCAGCACCGTGACCCAGACCGGCGACGGAAACACCGGCACGGTGCGGCAGCTGCTGCGCCTCGGTTCGAGCACGCTCACGCAAAGCGGCGACGACAACATCGCCTTCACCGAACAAGGTGTTTCGGGTGTCGGCAGCGGCTTTGGCCCATTCACCGTGACGGTGATCCAATCGGGCGACGGCAACAGCTCGACAGCTTTCCAGCGTTCGATCAACAGCACCGTGTTTGTCGAGCAGATCGGTGACGGCAATGCTTCGACGATCACGCAGCAAGCGTACAATAGTGGTGGCGACGCCAACACCACGAACAGTGCCAGCGTGACGCAAAGCGGCGATCTGGGCGTGTCGGGCATCAGCCAGACGGGCAATTCCAACACCGCTTCGCTCGATCAGATTCTGGGCGGATCGGGGAACATCTCCGACATCATCCAGAACGGCAACAGCAACACCGCCGGTGTGTCTCAGGGCGGCATCGGCGATGTCTCCAACGTCAGCCAGGTCGGCACCGGCAACTCGATCACGGTGACGCAGAACGTCCCCTGATCGACTGTCGAATGGAAGCAGTATCCGGGGCGCGGGAGGCAACTTCCGCGCCCCATTGCTTGTGCGACTGTCCCGGGCTGAGACTCTCGCCCATACCCTGCATAAGTATATTTCCTTATGCCCGGCTAACCTGTTAGTCTCGCAAAACGAATCGGGGGCGGTGCACCTCCGGTCAGGGTCGGTAGCGAACTATCGAGAGGCCGCGCATGGCGGGGCCGAGGGGGAAATCTTGAAGAACACAATCCTTGCAGGCGCGTCTATACTGGCGCTTTCGATCGCGTCTCCGGCGCTGGCACAAAACCAGAGCACGGTGATCCAGAACGGCACTGACAGCAGCGTCACCGTCAACCAGGGTGGCTCCGGCAATGATTCGACGGTCGAGCAGACGCTCGGTTCGGACTTCAACAGCGCGGTGGTGACGCAAGACGGCACCGACGGCCTCTCGACCATTACGCAAAGCGGCAATGGTACCGATGCGCTCAACCCCAATACGGTCGAAGTCAGCCAGTCCGGCGATGGCGCGGAAAGCGTCGTGACGCAGGATGGCAATGCGAACCTGCGCGTCAGCGTCAGCCAGAACGGCGACAACTTCTCGCAAGTGGTACAGAACGGCGGCGGTTCTTTGTTTGCCGAAGTGATCCAGGATGGCGATCAGAACTCCAGCATCGTCACTCAGCAGGGCGGCGGTCTGCTGACCGGCAACCCGACCGATCTCGTCGATGGCGGTGTGATCCAGATCGGCGATCGCAACATTTCGACCGTCGTGCAGGGGCCGGGCGTCAACGCGTCGAAGCGCACCGCGAACGTCAGCCAGATCGGCGATGACAACGTCTCCGCAGTGACGCAGTCCGGATCGGTCGACGCGTCGACCACCACCGTGCTGCAGACCGCCGATGGCAACAACTCCACGGTCAATCAGTCGGGTGACGATTCGGATATTTCGGTAACGCAGAGCGGGCCTGACGGCTTCAACGTGTCCAGCGTCACCCAAACCGCCGGGGCGAGCACGATCAGTGTGACACAGGAAGGGTTCGACCTGTCGGCTCCGGGCACCACCAATACCAGCACGGTGACCCAGTCGGGCAGCGACAACGAAATCACCACCAGCCAGGTGGGCGATGGCAACAGCTCATTCGTCGACCAGAGCGGATCGCTCAATGATGCGGTTCTGGTTTCGGCGGGTGAAGGCAACTCTTCCGGTATCACGCAATCGGGTTCGGAAAACCTGACCGATGTCTCGCAGGATGGCGACGGCAATTCGTCGACGGCGGTGCAGGCCGGTACTCTGAGTTCGATCGATGTCGATCAGACGGGTGACGGCGGGGTCGTCTCGATCGTCTCGCAGACCGGCACCGATCAGAACGCGGTCGTGGCGCAATCGGGCACCAACAACCGTTCCGAAGTCACGCAGAACAACGCGACCAACTCGGCCGACGTTCTTCAGGGTGATGCCGACAATGTCTCGTTCGTGACGCAGAATGGCACGGTGGGGACCGCCGATGTCGATCAGACCGGCGGCGGCAACTTCTCGAACGTGATCCAGACCAGCAGCGACGGCTCGGCCACGGTTCTGCAATCTGGTGACGACAACAACTCGATCACGGCGCAATTCGGGCCGACTTCGGTGGCCAGCATCGAACAGTCGGGCAGCGGCAACCGTTCCGAAGCCACCCAGATCGGTTCGGACAATGAAGCGCAAGTGCTGCAAAGCAGCGATGACAACACCTCGTTCATCACGCAATCGGGCACCAATGCCTTTGCCGATGTCGATCAGGTCGGCGTCGAGAGTCAATCGACGGTCAATCAGGCAGGTGACCTCAACAGCGCGACCGTCGTTCAGGAGGGGATATTCCCTGATGCGAACGGGGTTACCAACATCAGCACGGTTTCGCAGACCGGCACGTCGGGCGATGCGGATCTGCAGCAGGTGGGCGACGGTAACGTTTCCACCATCGTGCAGAGCGGCGCGACCATGGACGCGGACCTGTTGCAGGCCGGGTTTGATAACACCTCGGCCATCACCCAGTCGAACGCCAACAATGCAGCGGATGTGGAACAGCAGGGCGATGGCAACACTTCGGTTGTCGTTCAGAGCGGGACTGCCGGTATCGCCAATGTCTCGCAGCAAAGCGATGATAGTACCTCGATTGTCACGCAGACTGGCGATCGCAGCTTTGCCAATGTCACCCAGACCGGGACCAATCAGAGCTCGACCGTATTCCAGAGCTCAACCGATCCGGTGTTCAACGCACCGCATGCGGCTCGGGTGGTTCAGGGCGGTGCGGATAACGTCTCGGCCATCAATCAGACCGGTCAGGTTGCGGGCCCGTTGGGTGGCGGCTTCGGCTTAGGCTTCCTTGGCAACGGTGCCATTTCATCACCTGCGGCGGACGTGTTTCAGATCGGGACCGCAAACGTGGCGGACATCGATCAGACCGGCTTCTCCAACCTAGCGCAAGTGATACAGAGCGGCGATGACAATGATGCGACCGTTCTGGGCGATGGCGTTAATACACTCGCCTTCGGCACGCAGACGGGTAATGCGAACGTCATCGATGTCGTTCAGTCCGGCGATGTGATCAATGGGGCTGGAGATCTTTCGCTAGTCAACTGGTCTCAGACCGGTGATCGTAACCAACTCACGGTGCTCCAGAATGGCTTTGCAAACGGAAACTCCGCGCTCAATATCTCCAACAATCAGATTGGCGATGACAATGTTTCGACGGTGACCCAGTCGGGCACCAACGACCTCGCTTTCATCGACCAGATCGGAGACGCCAACACCTCCACCGTTCTTCAGAACGCCGGCGGTGTCTCGAACGAGGTGGACGTCAACCAGAACGGTTCGGACGGCATTTCGGAAATGACCCAGTCGGGCACCGACAACTTTGCCGAGCTGTTCCAGGGCGGATCGCTCAACGAGAGCTATGTCATTCAGGACGGTCTCAACAACAGCGCATCGGTCAGCCAGGGCGGTGCGGGCGATGTCTCGACCGTGAACCAGGTCGGCACCGGCAACTCGATCACGGTGACGCAGAACGTTCCCTGATCGCCTGGTCGGCTGAAAACGACAAAATGGGGGCGCGGGAGGCAGTTCTCGCGCCCCTTTTTGCATCAGCGCGACTCGCTTCACCGTGTCCGGGCAACCGGCCATCCCTGCGCGCCATTCCCCCTATTGCCTGTTGACCCCGGTCGCAGCAGGTCTTTCGGGGTCCGGTGACGCGTGCGCTGCAAAGTCTGAATTTGGGCCTGTGTGCGCGTTAATCGGGGATCAAAGGGGGTTCGCTAAGGCTCTGCCAAATTCCCGGCGAAAGCGACCGGGGAGCAGGGTCAAAAGGTCGCAAGGAGCATAATAATGACAACCCAATCAAACGCATGGGCGGCAGCGCTGGGCGTGGCCGGCCTTGTCGCCGCCATTCCGGCCGCACCGCTGCTGGCACAGCAGATTTCGCCTGAACAGGCCGACGTTCTCACCACCGTTTACGCCCCGCAGCCTCCGGCGCTCGACACGCTGGCGCAGGGGCCGGACATCGAAGGCTTCATTTCCGACCGGGTCGGCAACCGTGTGCAGGTGACGATGGCCGACGGATCGAGCGTGATGGTCACGCTGACCGACGAAACCAGCATTCGCGCAAAGGGCGGTTTCCTTGGGCTTGGCCGCGAAACGCTTGGCATTGCCTCGCTCTTGAATGGTTTGCCGGTTGAAGTGGAAACGCGCGAATGGGATCGCGGACTGATCGCGGCGCGGGTGCGCTTTTCCGCCAGCGATCTGGAAACCGCAGAAATGATCCGCAGCGGCACCGCGGGCCGGTTTGCCCGCAACGAAGCCGCGATCGAGGAAAACTCCGCCGCGACGGAGGCCCTGCGCGGCCGGTTTGGCGATATCGACAAGTACAACGTCAAGGCGACGACCAACGTCTATTTCGACACCGGCAAATACAATCTGTCGCCGCGCGCCCGCAACGAATTGTGCGCTGCGGCTGCTCAGGCGGAGGAGATGGACAACGCCCTTTTGCTGGTGGTCGGCTACACCGATTCCACCGGTAGCCAGGAAGTGAACCAGCGCCTGAGCGAACAGCGCGCGGCAAGCGTGGTCAACTATCTGCAACAGCAATGCGGCTGGGCGCCTTACCGTATGCTGACCCCGACGGGCATGGCATCGGCCGATCCGGCTGCGGACAACATGACCGAATACGGCAAGGCGCAAAACCGCCGGGTCGCGGTGAACGTGCTTGTGTCGAAAAGCGTCGACGGATTCTGATCCGTAACGACAGGCGTCAAGAAAGGGGGCGGGCCGTCAGGCTCGCCCTTTTCGCTTGCGCGCTCAGTTCGAGGCCGCGAGCCCCTGCATCCGCTTGAGATAGCGCGCGAGCACGTCGATCTCGAGATTGACCTCGTCGCCTTCCGCGAGATCGCCGAGCGTCGTCACCTGCGCAGTGTGCGGAATGATGTTGAGCATGAAGTCGCAGGTCTTGTCAGGCCGGTCGCGCACATCGTTGACGGTCAGCGAGACGCCATCGACGGTGATCGAGCCTTTTTCGGCGATGAACGGCGCCATGTCCGCACGGGTGCGGATCGCGATGCGCCAGCTGTCCCCGACCTGGGATGACTTCACCACCGCACCGACGGAATCGACATGGCCGGTGACGATGTGGCCGCCCAGTTCATCCCCGACGCGCAGGCTCGGCTCGATATTGATGCGCGCGCCTTCGGCCCACATGCCCTTGCGCGTGCGGCTGACAGTTTCACCGGATACATCGACATCGAACCACGCATCGCCCGCCGAACCGCCGCGCTCCACCACTGTCAGGCAGACGCCTGAACAGGCGATCGAGGCGCCAATGTCGATCCGTGCCGGATCAAGCGGGGCGGCAATGCGCAGGCGCAAATCCCCGCGCTGCTCTGCCTTGGTGATGGTGCCTATGGCGGTGACGATGCCGGTGAACATGGCTGCTCCTGTTAACGGGTTCGCAGATAGGCGCTGAAACTGTCGCTGCCAAGCTGGCGGGTCTCCGCCATTTCCCAGCGGCCGTGGGACTGTGAAAGATCGTCAAGTCCCATGCCGCCAACCGCGCGCAGCCCGTCCCCGATCAGGATCGGTGCGCGGTAGATGTGCAGTTCGTCGACAAGGTCCGCCATCAGGAAGCTGGCGGCAGCGCCCGCTCCCCCTTCGACGTAGAGATACTGGACGCCATCGAGCGCCGCGATCTGATCGGGACGATTGATGACGCGGAAACCGTCGGGCGCGACACCGCGTGACAGCAGCACCTTGTCGGGACTCCGCGCTTCGAGGCCGGGCAGGCGAACATCGAGCCGGGGACGATCCGCCCGCCATGTTGCCCCGCCGACAAGGATCGCGTCATGCCGTGCGCGCTGGGCATGAACATGGGCGCGGGCAGTCTTTCCGGTGATCCACTGGCTCGTTCCGTCCGCCATCGCGATGCAGCCATCAAGGCTCATCGCCAGCTTCAGCGTGACGCGGGGGCGGCCCATTGCGGCGCGGGTGAGATAGCCGGAAAGGCTGCGGCGCGATGCCTCATCATTGAGGATCTCGACAGCGATCCCGGCCCGTTCGATCCGCCTTGCGCCTTGCCCGGCGGTACGCGGATCGGGATCGCTCTGGCCGATCACCACGCGGGAAGGGCGCGCCGCAATGACAAGATCGGTGCACGCCGGGCCGCGGGTGGATTCATGCGCGCATGGCTCCAAAGTGACATAGAGCGTTGCACCGCGTGCCGCTCCAGGGGCAAGCCCGGCCAGTGCGACCGCTTCCGCGTGGGGCCGTCCGCCTGCATTCGTCCAGCCGCGAGCAAGGACGCGGGCGTCTTCCACCAGCAATGCGCCGACGCCCGGATTGGGTCGACTGATCGGGCGTGCACGCGCGGCAAGGCGCGCGGCAGAGGCCATCCATTCGGCATCGGTGGGAACTGAAGCGGCTATGACCCGGTGCTTTCCTGCGGGGGCGTCTCGCTCCCGACATTTTCGCCTGTACGCCCGAACATCGCGTCGCGTCGCGCCTGCTCCGCCGCTTCTTCGGCAGCTCGGCGTTCGTCCGCTCGCCGTTCGATCTCGTCCACGTCCATGCCTGCGGCGGCGCCCAAGGCCTTGTAGAGTTCGCGCTTGCGTTGGGCGAGGTCGGCCTCCGCTGCCTCGCGCAACTCCTTCACTTCCTGATTTTCGATGTTCGAGGCGACGATTTCCTCATCGCTGCGATCAGGATCGAAAGTGGTGATGTAAGTGATCCGCGGGCGTTCGGGCGCCTTGTAGGATGTTTCCCCCGCCAACCAGTACAGGATCAACGCAAACGGCGCCATCGAGGCCAGCAGGATGGGCCAGCGATAGGGGTTTGGCTTCCGGAACTCTGCCCAGAAATCAAGTATGCCCGGCTTGGGATTGAAGCGCGATTTGGAAAGCATCGCTGCAATATAGGGGCGCCCGCCGCATGAGGCGAGTCGCTTGTTGGTTCAGGGGTATTCGACGCTGATCGGAATGCGACCGCGCAAATTCCCGCTCGCCTTGGTTTCGGCGTCGATGACCAGCGTGCCAGAGAAGCGGAACTGGATCTGGCCGTCGGCGTCGAGCGTGGGAAACCCTTCGAGGTCGGTGACGAAATCTCGGAGCGTCGCATTGCCACCGGACGGATCGCGCATGGCGATTTCTCCGGGGAGGGCGACGACAATCTGTTCGAATGGTGCGCCGGTGATCGTTGCCCGTCCCGTGACTGGCATTCCGCCGAGATCGTCAATGTCGCCGGTTGGATATTTCTGTCCGGTATCAAGATCGAGCACGACCTGCCCGGCGCCACTTCCCAGCAGCACGAGCCGCCCGAAATCGACATCGCTTTCGATCGTGATGGTCAACCGCTGGCAGTTTCGGTTCTTGTTGCCGTTGCCGTTCTGATTGCCATTGCCGCGGCAACCGGGCGGGAGGTCGCAATTGGGGCAATTGCCTTGCGCGCGCAGCGGCGCTTCCGCTCCGGCAAGGCCGGTCAGAACAAGGCCAAAGGCGGCCAACGCAAAGGCGAGCGCCCTAAACATGGGGTGGAAATTAACCGAACAGGGTTAACGAAAGGCTACGTGTTAAGCCGAGGTGCCTAGGCTGGAGGTTACCCGAAGCTGGCGTAGAGCGACCGGCCATTATCCTTCAGCCAGCGGTCGGCCTTGCGGATGTTGTCGTCGTAAATCTCTTCCAGCAATGCGTGGAAGGCCGGGCTGTGATCAAAATGGACGAGATGGGCCACTTCATGCGCGACCACTGAACGCCGCACGAAATCCGGAGCCTGCACCAGCCGCCAGTTGAGCCGGATGCGCGACTTGTCCGAACAGCTGCCCCAGCGCCGCTGCGCCCGCGACAGCGCGACCGGCACCGGATCAAGCGCGGCGGCGGCGGTGTAATCGTGCATGTCGGCTTCAAACAGCGCCAGCGCCTCTTTCTCCAGCCAGCGTTGCAGCCGCGTCGCAATCCCGTTCGCGGGGCCGCCAAGGCGCACGGCATCGGCGGCGATCTGCGGACGGCGCGGGGCCTTCTGCTCCCATGCAATCTGCAGCTTGTTCCCGCGATAGAGGATGTCGCCACCCGGACGGGGCGCTTCGCGCCGGGGAACCTTGCCATGCTGCGCTTCGAGCCATTCGCGGCGGGCATGGGCAAAGGCGATGGCTTCCTGCGCGCGCGCCCATGCCGGCAGAGTGATGCGCACCTCACTGCCATCGGGCGCCATGCGCAAGGTCAGCCGCCGCGCGCTGTGGTGGCGGCGCAAGGCAATCGGCAGCGTCACGCCGTTGAGGTCGATCTGCGGCTCCATCGCCGAACGCTTGAGCCAGTCGATCATTCGGCCGCATCCTCGATGCGGAAGCCTGCCTTCGCCGCGCGGCGCGGTGGGCTCCATTCGACGATGTGGTGTTCAAGCGGCCCGGCGTCGGTTTCGCTGATCACCCGCCCGGCCACTGAAACGCCTGCGCGCACCACGTCTTCGCGATCTCCGGTGATGAGGTAATGCCAGTGATGCAGCGGCCGCCCTTCGGCCCGAAGCCGATAGGCGCAGGTGGTGGGTAGCCACGGCACATCGTCGATGATCGCGAGCGTCAGGCGCAGGCAATCGGGCACGAAGGCCTTGCGGTTGCGGTAGTCGCTGCATTGCGCGGTGCTGCAATCGAGCAGTTTGCAGGCGACATTGGTGTCAGCGATCTCGCCGGTGTCGGCATCCTCGATCTTGTGCAGGCAGCAGCGCCCGCAGCCATCGCACAATGCCTCCCATTCGGGCCGCGTCAGCTCCGCCAGCGGGAGCTCCCAGAATGTGGGCCTCAGCGTACCCATCGTTCCAACTCGGCCGCGACGCCTTCGGCCTGCTTGTCGGTCGGGATAATGCCGAGCGGCGAGCCGTCTGGCGCGAACAGGTATGTGAGCGTGGTGTGCTGCATGTTGTACCAGCCGGTTTCGTCAGGCGGCAGCTTGGTGGCAGAGCCGCCGAAAGCAGCGACAACCGCCGCAATCTCCTCTTCCGATCCGGTCAGCCCGATCAGGCGGGGGTGAAACGCGTTCACGAACTGGTCGAGCGCTTCGATGGTGTCGCGCGCGGGATCGATCGAGACGAAAATCGGCTGCACTTTTCCGGCAAGGTCGGGATGGGCTTCCTCAAACCGGGATAGGCCCATGGTGAACCGCTGCACATCGGTGGGGCAGATGTCCGGGCAGGATGTGAAGCCGAAATAGATCAGGCGATACTGGCCGTCGAAATCCGACCATTTCACTTTCTCACCCTTGTTCGAAGTCAGCTCGAACTCGCCGCCGATGGTCGATCCGCGAAGGTCAACCCCGTCAGCCGACGGGCCGTAGGCTTCCTCACCGGCAGGCAATTCGCCGCATGCCGACAGCGCAACGGCAGCGCCAAGCCCCGCACAAAAGGCGACGGCGCGGGAAAACTTGGAAAGAATGTTCATGGTCTGCTAATTGCCTCGCAGCGAGAAAGCCCCATCTGGGGCACTCAGGAAAAATTCTGGCAGGAAATGCGAAAGGTTCAAACCGTGCAGATGGCTGTTTTGCGCAAGTTAGGGTCCAAATCGGCAAAGGCCAAGAGCATCGCCGGTGCAATGCTCGCAAGCCTGCTTGCCGTAAGCGCGCTCTCGCCTGCCGCAGCGCAACTTTATTCGCAAGGGTATGAATTCCTTGAAGCGGTGAAGGAACGCGATGGAGATACCGTCACCGAAATGCTGAACGAGCCGGGCTCGCAGGTGATCAACACCCGCGATATCACCACCGGCGACACCGGATTGCATGTCGTGACCGCCCGCCGGGATACGACTTGGGTAAAGTTCCTGCTGCAACGCGGGGCCAATCCCAACATCCGCAACAATCAGGGCATCACTCCGCTGCAACTGGCGACGCGCCTCGGTTTTGTCGAAGGGGCGGAGGAACTGATCAAGAAGGGTGCGGATGTCAGCGTTGCTGACAGCCAGGGCGAAACCCCGCTGATTTCTGCGGTGCACCAACGCAATGTCGAACTGATCCGCCGCCTGCTGGCGCAGGGTGCCGACCCTGATCGCAACGACAATTCGGGCCGTTCGGCGCGCGTCTACATGGAGCTGATGAACGGCAACACGCTGATGAAGCGCGAATTCGAAGCTGCCGATGCCGAACGCAAGGATCGGGGAACCCCGCAGCAGTATGGACCGTCTTTCTGACATGAACACCGAAACACCCGATTTCGCCGACATGACGCTGGACGAACTGCGCGTGGCGCTGGCTCCGGATATCGCCGCTTCCGCCATTTTCGATGGCTGGAACGAAACCGCGCTGGTCGCCGCTGCCGAAATGGCGGGCGCTGATGTCGATATCGCCAGGCTTGCCTTCCCCAAGAAGCCGGGAACGGGTCAGGCGATGGATATGATCGAGGCGTGGATCACTTCGGTCGATCAGGCGATGGAGGCCGAATGGCCGCAGGATCGCCTTGCCGAAATGAAGATCCGCGAACGCATTCGCGCGCTTGTTGCCTTCCGGCTGGAAGCGGTCGAGCATATTGACGAGGCCGTGCGTCGTGCGATGGCGATCATGGCGATGCCGCAGAATGCGCCGCGCGCGCTGCAGCTGGGCTGGCGTTCTGCCGACATCATGTGGCGGCTCGCAGGGGACACCGCGACCGATTACAACCACTATACCAAGCGCGCGATCCTTGCCGGGATTTACTCGGCGACGCTGGCTTACTTCGTCAACGACGACAGCGAGGGCAAGGCGAAGACCTATGAATTCCTTGATCGGCGGATCGACGGGGTGATGCGGTTCGAAACCTTCAAGCACAAGCTTACCAGCCGCGATGTCGAACTGCCCAGCCTGACGCGGTTTCTGGGCCGATTGCGCTATCCGAGTAGGTAGTTACCACCATTTCGGGGGTGGAAAACGGTCGGGGCGGGTCGCGTCCTAGCCGTTGCTGTCCTATGAACCTTCCAAGAATCGCATACTGACGGGAAGGATATTTCGATGGCGGGTTCGCTCAACAAGGTCATGCTGATCGGCAATCTCGGGGCGGATCCCGAAGTGCGCACGTTCCAGAACGGCGGCAAGGTCTGCAACCTGCGCGTCGCCACGACCGAGACGTGGAAAGATCGCAACTCGGGTGAGCGGCAGGAACGCACCGAATGGCACACCGTCGCGATCTTCAACGAAGGTCTGGCAGGCGTCGCCGAACGCTATCTGAAGAAAGGCAGCAAGGTCTATATCGAAGGCCAGTTGCAAACCCGCAAATGGCAGGACCAGAACGGCAATGACCGGTATTCGACCGAAGTCGTTTTGCGCGGCCCCAACTCCGTGATGACCATGCTCGACAGCGCCGGAGGCGGCGGTGGCGGCATGGGTGGCGGCGGCGGCCGTTCGGGTGGTGGCTATAGCGGTGGCGGCGCTGGCGGCGCTGGCGGCGGTTCAGGCGGTGGCTGGAATCAGGGCGGCGGAAGCGGCAGCTCGGGCGGCGGCTACGACGATCTTGACGACGATATCCCGTTTTGATCCGGGTGAGCGTTCGCGGCGCCATGGCTGACGCGCTTGTGTGCTGATATGCTTCGACAATGTTGAATGACTTGCTGAAGTCGCTCCCGTATCTCGTCCATACCAATCGGGAACTCGGCCTAATGCTGGCCGGCAAGAAGCCATTGGCGGTCTTCGTCGATGGCCGGGATCGCTTTCCCGAAGCCGTCAGCCGTTACCTGAGGCTTTTCGACCGCCACGTTGCAGCTGGCACGATCACTCGGTTTGATCACTTTTCAACGGCTTCTTGGGGTGAATGCCATCATATTTTCTTCGCGTTGCCCGGCGAGGAATGGCGTTTTCAGGCCATGCTGGATCTTGTTCTCTCTGATGAGCCGTGGACGAGCGCCCAAGAGCGGCGTCAAGGCGAGCTGTTGGGATACGATGACTGGATGAATGACTATTGGCTGACGTCAGTTTATCAGAGGTAGACGGTCAGACGCCACTCACTATTGGTCGCTGGAAACACGCCTGAGGGGAAATTGGCCCCCGACCTTGAGCCTCAATCCGTCTTCAGACCTTTGAGCATCGCAGCCAACGGCCCTTCCTGCTCGCCTTCCTGCACGATCCCGGCGGCCTTGCGCGCGGCGTCCGCGTTCGGCCCTTCTGCATAGGGGTCTATGGAGAGGCCCAGCGATTGCGCCACCGCCTCGCCCAGATCGAACATGTCGCCCGAATATTCGATCTCGTCGCAATCATCGGCTTCGAGCTCGATTTCGATTTCCTCGTCATCCGAAGCGGTAACGCCCGTCTCCTCGACGAAACGCAGGTCGATCGGCTCTTCGATATTGGCCGGGAAATCCTCGCCCGAAATCGCGCAGGCCTGCCGGATCGCGGCTTTGAGCGTCCCGGTCGCCCGGATCGCCTTTCCGCGCTGTTCAAGGTCGATCTCCGCTCGCAGCGAATCAATGCCGGGTAGGCCGAACCTGCGGGCCAGCGCCGCGCGCTCGCCCGCATCGGCTTCGACCACCACGGTATCCCCGGGCAGCCCTTTGACCTTGATCGGGCGCGTTAGTTCGGAAGTGGGCTGGGCCGTGGTCACCAGATGCCGCTCGCTTTCAGGATTCGCTGATCGTCGAACGTCGCCAGCCGCTGCGAAAGCGCCATCAGCTTGTCGGCGACGCATCCGGCGGAAATCGCTTCGTCGGCACCATCGGAAAAGGTGACGTTGCGCGTGACTGCGGCCACCAGTCTTTCCCTGTCGCCTTCAACCAGCGCGCTGCGATAGGCACCCAGCCTTCCCCCGAGCACGCTCATCAGCTTGCCAATGCGTTTGCCAACCACCACGTCATTGACGCCGAATTCGCGCAGTTGGCCGTCCATATCCTCGACGAACAGTTCCGCCAGCAGGGCGCTTTCGGCGCGCATTTCCGAGCCTTCGACCCGCACCATCATCACGCACAGTACCGCGGTGATCAGGTCGAAACGCCCGCCCACCGTGTCGGAAACATTGCAATCGCTATAGAACGACGGCTCACGCGCGAGCTCCACCACCCGGTGCCACAAGGGGCGCACCGCCTCGCGCGGGTCGGGGCCTGTGCCGAGCAATTTGGAAAGGAAGGACATCAGTGGTTCTCTTTTCAAGCAATTGTGGAGCGAATGGCTGGGCGGTGGCAAGCCCTTATCCAATGCCAGTGAAACCGCCGGACAAGCGGATGTATCCCGGTCGGGCCTTGGATATTCAGCGGCAATTAACCGGCCTGACCCCAGCTGGATCGCTCAGCGACGTTGCAAGGCATGACGCTTCGCCTTAAGGCCTTGCGCAGATCGGATATAGGCCGCGCCGCTGGTGCGGCAAGATATTGCAAGACGGGAATTGACTGGCACATGCGTTTGAACCTTTCGGCAAACAACAGCCTCCTGCAAAACCGGATCGTCAGGGCGGCACTGCTGGGTACTGCGGTGCTGGCATTGGGCGCGTGTTCGTCGATCCGCGAATCGCGCGGATTCATCAACGATCCGATCCTGACCCGTTCGGTCCAGCCCGGGATCGACAATCTGCAATCGGTTGAAGGGACACTTGGCCGCCCGACCTTCTCAAGCCAGTATGGCGAGCCGGTGTGGTATTACATTTCCAGTGAAACCGGCCGACGCCCCTTCGTGCGTCCGCGCATCCAGCGCCATTCGGTGCTTGCGGTGCGGTTTGACGGGCAGGGCAATGTCGCCTCGGTCGATCGCACCGGCATTGACGAGGTCGTCTACCTGCGGCCCGATGCAGACAAGACCCCGGTTCTGGGACGTGAGCGCGGCTTCCTCGAAGACCTGTTCGGAAACATCGGCCAAGTCGGCGGTGTCGGCCCTGCGGGCGCCGGCGGCCCTTAAGTCGTAAGCCCGTTTGTCTTGACCCGCGCGGCGCAAGGCCCATATCGCGGGGCATGACAGACACGCATTCCAGCCATGGCCTGGTCCAGTGGCACGGTACCACCATCATCGGTGTGAAGCGCGGTGACAAAACCGTGATCGCCGGTGATGGGCAGGTTTCCATGGGCAACACGGTGATGAAGCCGAACGCCCGAAAAGTCCGCCGTATCGGTGAGGGCGAGAAAGTCGTCGCCGGATTTGCCGGAGCGACTGCTGATGCATTCACCCTGTTCGAACGGCTGGAGCGCAAGCTGGAGCAGTATTCGGGCCAGCTGATGCGCGCCGCCGTCGAACTGGCCAAGGACTGGCGCACCGACAAGTATCTGCGCAATCTCGAAGCGTTGATGATCGTTGCCGACAAGGACACGCTGCTGGTGCTGACCGGGAATGGCGACGTGCTGGAGCCTGAAGGTGGCATCGCGGCAATCGGTTCGGGCGGGAATTACGCGCTTGCCGCGGCACGGGCGCTTTCCGATTACGAGGACGATGCCGAAGCGATCGCGCGCAAGGCGATGGCGGTGGCCGCCGATATCTGCGTCTTCACCAATGGCAATCTGACGGTCGAAACCGTCTGACCGGTCTCAGGGAAACCATGACAGACAACCTTACTCCCAAGGCAATCGTTGCCGCGCTTGACGAACACATCATTGGCCAGAAGGACGCCAAGCGCGCCGTGGCCGTGGCCTTGCGTAACCGCTGGCGGCGGCAGAAACTTGGGCCAGAGCTCAAGAACGAGGTAACGCCCAAGAACATTCTGATGATCGGGCCGACAGGCTGCGGCAAGACCGAGATCAGCCGCCGCCTCGCGAAGCTGGCCGAAGCGCCTTTCGTCAAGGTCGAGGCGACCAAGTTCACCGAAGTCGGATATGTCGGGCGCGATGTCGAACAGATCGCGCGTGATCTTGTCGAAGAAGCGATCCGGCTCGAAAAGGAGCGCCGCCGCGAAAACGTGCGCGAGGCCGCTTCAGAAGCGGCAATGGACCGGCTGCTCAACGCGCTGGTCGGCGAAAGCGCATCCGAAGCCACGCGTCAGAGTTTCCGCGAACGCATCGTCCAGAACGCGATGAACGATGTCGAAGTCGAAATCGACGTTGCCGAGGCCCCGAACATGCCGTTCGACATGGGCAATATGGGCGGCAACATGCAGATGATCGACCTCAGCGACATGATGGGCAAGGCTTTCGGCCGCAAGCCCACCAAGAAGCGCAAGCTGCGCGTGCCCGAGGCGTGGGACAAGCTGGTCGACGAAGAGGCCGACAAGCGTCTGGACGACGAGGATGTCGCGCGCGTTGCCTTGCAAAACGCCGAAACCAACGGGATCGTGTTTCTTGACGAGATCGACAAGATCGCCGTCAGCGACGTACGCGGCGGATCGGTCAGCCGTGAAGGAGTTCAGCGTGACCTGCTGCCCCTGATCGAAGGCACCACGGTTTCGACCAAATACGGTCCGATGAAGACCGACCACGTGCTGTTCATCGCCAGCGGTGCGTTTCATGTGGCCAAGCCGTCCGACATGCTTCCCGAATTGCAGGGCCGCCTGCCCATCCGTGTCGAACTGCGTGCGCTGACGCAGGCCGATTTCGTCCGCATCCTGTCCGAAACCAGAGCCAATCTGGTGGAACAATACCGTGCGTTGCTCGGCACGGAGAAGGTCGAACTCGACATCACGCAGGACGCCATCGAGGAGGTGGCCAGCATCGCCGCGCGGGTCAACGAAAGCGTCGAAAACATCGGTGCCCGTCGCTTGCAAACCGTCATGGAAAAGCTGCTTGAGGAAATCAGCTTCGAAGCGGAAGACCACGAAGGCGAGACCGTCACAATCGATGCCGCCTATGTGCGTGAGCGCCTAGGCGATCTGGCAGGCAATACGGATCTTTCGAAGTACATTTTGTGATCTTGCGATTTTTTGTCGCTGATTTGCAATTGATGCTGCCCGCCCGAGTGTATGCCCCGCCCAGAAACTAGGGATTCAATAATGACTCCGGGCAGTGTGACTGAACTCAAGGCTTTGTTGATCGGCATGAAGCCTGCTCTGTGCGAACGCATCTGGGCGTTTCATGCGCTTTCCGAAAAGGGCTTGATTCCCGACACCGCCTTCGCCGTGATCCGTGAGGACGAGGGGCTGTGCGCCATCCTTCCCGCACCCGCCGCACCGGCAGACGCGCCGCAATTCGCCCGTATCACCCTTCAGGTGCACTCCGATCTCGAAGCGGTCGGCCTGACGGCGGCGGTTGCTACCGCGCTGGCAACATCGGGGATCGCTTGCAACGTCATTGCCGGTTTGCGTCACGATCACTTGTTCGTCCCATGGGACCGGCGCGAGGAAGCGCTGAAGCTGCTCGAAAAGCTGAGCCTCGACGCGCGTCGATAAATCTTTGCATTTCACAGTTTGAACGGCCGCTTGACGGTTGAAACGCGCCTTGGCCCGCGCTCTAAAGGGGACCTGTCGCAACAATCATCCAGTCAACGGGGCCAACCAACATGATCCGCACCCTTCTGCTTGCCAGCGCCGCTGCCGCCAGCATTGCCACCGCCGTGCCTGCCTTTGCCGAAGCGCATAACGATGCCGCGCAGGCGGACGCGCCGACGCTGACCGCGCCCAAGATCGACTACACCATGTGGACGTTGGAGAATGGACTGCGCGTCATCGCGATCCAGGACGACACCACCAGCACCGTCACGACTTCGCTGTGGTACGATATCGGGTCAAAGCTTGATCCCGAAGGGCGCAGCGGATTTGCGCACCTGTTCGAACATATCCTCAGCCGCAAGACCGAGAACATGCCCTACAACATGATCTACGGGCTGACGGCGGATATCGGCGGCACACGCAACGCATCGAATTGGATCGATCGCACCAATTACTACGAACAGGTCCCGGCGGCCTATCTCGAAACCATGCTCTGGACCCACCGTGAGCGGATGGCGAATGTCGTTGTCGACGATGAAGTGTTCGAAACCGAACACGGGGTGGTGAAAGAGGAACTGCGCCAGCGCGTCCTCGCGCCGCCCTATGGCCGGTTGCAGCGTTTCGTGATCCCCGAAAACGCCTATGACACCATGCCGCATCGCCGCCCTGGCATCGGTAGTATCGAGGATCTCGACAGCGCGACGCTCGATGATGCCCGCGCTTTCTACGAAGCTTATTACGGGCCGGATACCGCCACGCTGATCGTGGCCGGCAATTTCCAGATGGATGAATTGCGCGCGCTGGTCGATCGCTATTTTGCTGACATCCCGCCGCGTGCCAATCCGGTCGATCTTGCGCTGGAGAATAGCGAGCCGCAGCCGTCCGGGCCGCGCACCGTCAACGCCACCGCTCCCAATGTCCCGCTGCCCGTGATCGGCGGCGTTTGGAAAGGCCCGCCGACAACACACCCCGATGCCGCCGCGCTCGAAGTGCTGAGCGCAATTCTCGACAGTGGCGAAAACAGCAGGCTCAACAATTCGCTGGTTCGCAGCGGGCAGGCGGTGCAGGCATTCGGCGGTGCGTCAATGTTCCGCGAGGCGGGCCAGATCAACGTCTTCGCCATCGTGCGCGGGGCGGACCAGATGGCAACGGCAGGCGCAACGCTTGATGCCGAACTCGAGCGTTTGCGGACCGAACCCGTTACTCCCGCCGAACTGGCAGAAGCCAAGAACGAGATCATCGCCAGCACCCTTCGTCGCCGGGAAACCGCGCGTGGACGCGCGTTCGAACTGGGTGAGGCGCTGGTGTCGAGCGGCGATCCTGATTTCGCCGACAAGCGGCTGGCCGAAATCGGCGAAGTCACCGCCGCTGACGTCCTGCGGGTCGCAGCCAAATATCTCGACCCGAACACCCGTGTGACTGTGACCTACACCTCTGGCGAGGATGACCCGGCGAGCTATGCCAACCCGACCCCGATGCCCGAATATCGGACTTTGCCCCCGGCGGTGGGCGAAATCCGGCAGGTCAAACCCGAGGGTGAACGCCAGGCGCCTCCGGGCCCCGGCGAAGCACCCGAAGTGACCGCCCCGGAAATCGTCGAAGCGACGCTGAGCAATGGGATCCCCGTTGTCGCAGTGCAGACGGGGAATGTGCCGATCGCAACGATTTCGATGCTGGTACCCGGCGGCAGCAAGACCGATCCTCGCGAAAAGGCCGGGATCGCTCAAATCGCCGCGTCGCTGGCTGACAAGGGCATCAACGGCATGGATGCCGAAGCGATTGCGGCGCGTTTCGAAAGTCTGGGTGCCAGCTTCGGCGGAGGTGCGGGCAGTGATGGCACCAGCTTCAGTCTGACTGCACCGGTCGCCAATCTCGATGCAGCAGGCGCGCTGGCGTCCAGCATCATCAAGGGTGCGATCTACCCTGATGACGAATTCGAGCGCGAGCGTGGTCGTGCCGTCGATGGCCTGCGTGTCCAGATGGGTGAACCCGGCGGGCTGTCGAGCTTTGTCGCGCGCGTGGCGATGTATGGCGATGCGCCATACGGTTCGCAGCCCGGCGGAACGACCGAAAGCCTGTCGGCCATCACTCGTGACGATCTGTTGCTGCACCGCCAGCGTTACTTCCACCCGTCGCGGATGAAGATTGTCGTATCCGGCGGAATATCGCCCGATCAGGCGGTTGCCACCGCAGAGACGATGTTCGGCGATTGGACAACCGACATGAGCCCCGGCCCTGTCCCTGCGCAGGCTGCGGGTGATGAGCAACCGGTGCGCACCATTGTGATCGATATGCCTGATGCCGGTCAGGCTGCGGTGGTCGCGGCGGTGCGCGCGCCTTCGCGCCAGTCCCCCGATTACTTCCCGCTCGAATTGGCTAACAGTGTGCTGGGAGGCGGATCGAGCGGACGTCTCTTCGAGGAAATCCGTACCAAGCGTTCGCTCTCCTACGGTGCCTATTCGGGTTTTGCCGACCGGGCAGACGCGTCGCTTCTGACGGCGAGCGCACAGACCAAGAACGAGACTGCCGACGAGGTCGCGCAGATATTCCTGAACGAATTCGGGCGGCTCGGATCGGAGGCGCTCGACGAAGACCTGCTTGAGCGCCGGCGGCTGTTCCTGAGCGGCGGCTATGCCCGTTCGCTGGAAACCAGCGGGGGCTTCAACGGGATCGTATCCACCTTGTTGCAACAGGGGCTGACCCCTGACGAAGCGGCGCGCTATGCCGAACGGCTGGCGGCAGTGGATGCCGACACGGCAACGGCAGCGGCGCAAACCTATGTCGATCCGGCCAAGGCGACGATCGTCATCGTGGGAGATGCCTCGCAGTTCCTCGACGACCTGAAGGCGGTGCGCGACAATATCGAGGTGATCCCGGCGGACCGGCTCGATCTTGCATCGGCAGAGCTGCTCAAGGCTGTCGACACTGCGGAAGGCGCCGCAGGGGAATGATCCGGATGCGAAGCGGCGGGGTTACTCCGCCGCTTCGGCCTCGCGGTTTTCCTGCGCCTGCTGCGACCACATGTCGGCGTAAAGACCGCCGCTTGCGAGCAGCGAGGCATGAGTGCCGCTTTCGGCAAGGCGTCCTTGATCAAGCACAAGAACCCGGTCTGCGTCGGCAATCGTCGATAGCCGGTGCGCGATCGCGATTGTGGTGCGCCCTTCTTCAAGCCGCTTGAGCGTGGCGAGAATTTCCTGTTCGGTGCGGGTGTCGAGCGCGCTGGTCGCTTCGTCGAGCAGCAGGATCGGCGGATTCTTCACCAGCGTGCGGGCGATGGCGACCCGCTGCTTTTCGCCGCCCGAAAGTTTCAGACCGCGTTCGCCGACCATGGTTTCAAACCGGTCGGGTAGGCGCTCGATCAAGGGCATCAGCGCTGCGTCACGCGCGGCCTGTTCTACCGTCGCCTCATCGCTGGCTTCTGCACCATAGGCGATGTTGTAGGCCAGCGTATCGTTGAACAGCACGCTGTCCTGCGGGACGATGCCTATGGCTGCGCGAACGCTGTCCTGCCTTGCCCTCGCAATATCCTGACCATCGATCAGGATGCGCCCGCCCTGCGGATCGTAAAAGCGGAACAGCAACCTTGCGATGGTGCTCTTGCCCGCGCCGGAAGGGCCGACAATCGCGATGGTGCTGCCCGGTGGAACTTCAAAGCTCAGCCCGTTGAGGATCGTGCGTTCCGGCTCGTAACCGAAGGTGACATTGTCAAACACGATCGAGGGTTCGCGCACCACCAGTGCTGGCGCTCCGGGTGCGTCCTCTACTTCGACATCGGTGTCCATCAGGCGGAACATCTCGGCCATGTCGACCAGACCTTGCCGGATCGTGCGATAGACCCATCCCAGCAGATCAAGCGGACGGAAAAGCTGCATCAGATAGGTGTTCACGAACACCAGATCTCCCACCGTCAGTCTGCCCTGGCTCCAGCCCCAAACGGTGTATACCATCGCGCCTGCCATCAGCGCATTGGTAACGCCCGACTGGACCACGTTCAGCAGCGCCAGCGAATTCTCCGATTTCACCGCCGCCTTGGCATAGGCGCGCGCGGCCTGACTGTAGCGTTGTTCCTCGCGCCGCTCGGCACCGAAATATTTGACCGTCTCGAAATTCAGCAGCGAATCCACCGCCCGGTGCAGTGCCTTCCCGTCGAGGTCGTTCATCTCTCGCCGCAGCTTGGTGCGCCATTCCGTGATCCATCGGGTAAGCGCGACATAGGCGACAACCGTCAGCGCAGTCGCCGCGACGAGTTCCCAGCCGAAATTGATGTAGAAGATGACGCCGACCGCGATCAGCTCGATTGCCGTGGGGGCAATGTTGAACAGCAGGAAATAGAGCATCATGTCGATGCTCTTGGTTCCGCGCTCGATGATCTTGGTCACCTCCCCGGTGCGGCGTGAAAGGTGGAACCGCAGCGACAGGCGGTGCAGACGGTGAAAGACATCTTCCGCCAGGCTTAGTGTCGCCATCTGCCCGACACGTTCGAACGCGACGTTGCGCAAATTGTCGAACAGCAGCGAGGTGAAGCGGCCCAGCACATAGGCGGCGACCAGCGCCATCGCGACTTGCGCCCCTGCCGATATTTCGGCCGCGACAGGAGAGCCCTCCATCGCATTGACCGCACCTTTATATGCAAAGGGCAGGGCGAGCGTGACCGCCTTTGCCGCCAACACAAACAGCATCGCCAGCATGATCCGGACCCGCAGTTCGGCATTGTCGCGGGGCCAGAGGTAGGGAAGGAACCGCTTCAACGTCGCCCAACCCTCGGCATCGGGTGCGGTCGGGCGATCTGAGGAGGCTGTATCTGGCGGCATGGCCAGCGTCATGTGGGCGCAGCGGCGAGCAACCGCAAGTCAGGCAATCTTTCGGGGCTTATTGTGTTAGAGCGTTGAAACCCCGATTGCGCTGACGGCGCAGTTCGCGGGCGACATCGCGCGGCACGTCGAACAGGATGCGCTGGTTCGAAAAGTCGATCGCCACCCGGTCGAACAGCTTGAGGTGCTGCATACCCAGCGAGATCACTGGGCGATCCTTCAGCCCCAGCGATTCGAACGCCGGTGCGTCCGCAAAGGCAAGCGGGATATTCTGTAGCGCCAGACCGCCGATCTTGAGTGATCGGACATTGGCCAATTCGCCCGTCAACTCGACCCCGTTAACGTCGGTCGTGGTGACTTCTTCGGCCCGCTTTGCCCTGATGCGTTCGCGCAAGGCCAGATTGCCGATGCTGGCCTGTGCGCCGGTATCGATGATCACGGTTGCCGATACGCCCTCGACCATCGCATCGGTGATCAGCAACTGGCCGAGTTGCTGCCGCGCCCGCACGATGATCTCGAAGCCGCGTCGATCATCCCCTGATTCGGAGACATCCTGCACCGCGATGGTTTCGTCGCGAAAATCGATCAGGACCCGGAAGCCCTGCAAACTGTCGAGGCCGATGATGCCATCTGCCCCGACATGCTGCCGGTCCAGCACCGGAGAAATCAGGTCGTAGACGGTGTGCCGGCCAAAGCTCATCGCATCGACCTCAACCACGTCCACCGGTCTGCGGCTGGCCATGCCAACCAGCGTGGCTGTGCCGAAGGGACGCAATTGCAGACCTTCGTTGATCTGGTGGGTGACGGCTGTGGCCTGACTGCCGGTGTCGATCATGAAATTGAAAGGCCCGGCGCCTTCGATCATCACCGGCACGGTGAAGCGGTTGTTGCGTTCCTGGTCCAGCGCAAGGATTTCCGTTGCCGGATCGGTCAGATTGGGCGCAACCGCATCGAGCATCGGTGATTGCGGGACTATCGGCGGTTCGACCGCCGCGGCACTCGCATCAGCATTGGCGACAGTCGGCAAAAAGCCGGCCAGCAGCAGGACGGGGGCCCACAAAGGGTTTTTCGGTCGTGCGCCTATCATGCGCACCTCCTCTCTGCCGATACACAAACAGCGGTTGGACTATACCAGATTGTGAGGGTTTGGCCAAAGCCCGGTGCGCAGCAGTCCGGAAGGTCACGCCGCTGCTGGAGCCGACTCGCGATTGCGCACCAACGCCCAAGTCTCTTCGACAAGGGAGCGATAGCCGAACCAGAAGGTCGCGCAATAAACCGCTGCGCCTATTGCTGCATGGCATGCGAGTTCAAAGAAAGGACTGTCGATGGTGACAAGGTGCTGTGCCGCCAAGACCATCGTTGCCATCGCGGCGCAGGCCAGCGCAATCGGAGAAACGGCAGAAAGCAAGGCAAAGGGCGAAACCGCGATACGCGGCAGGGTGACCGTAAGCGTTACCGCACAAAGCAGCGGCGCGCCGATCCACCAAGCATGGACAAGCCCCATTTCGCCGCCCTGCACGCCCCATAGGAACACGCACGGGAAGATCACTGCGCCCGCAACACTAGTAAAGAGGTAGACCCGCGGGCGGCCCATCGCGTTTGTCACCGGGGAACATATGAGATGCAGCGAGAAGGCGGGCATCGCGAGCGCAAGTCCGGCGACGATTGGGATCAGTTCGGTCCACTTGTCGCCCATCAGAACCAGGATCGCATTCTCGCTCACCAGCGCCAGACCCACATAGATCGGTGCGCACACCATCATCACCAGCCGGACGGTCTTGAGGAAGTAAGGGCCGAGCGGTTTGCCGCCGCGATTCAGCTCCGAATAGGCGGCCAGAGCGACTTCATTGATCGGGGGAATGAACCGCGCCGTGACGATCAGGGTCAGGAACAGTGCCTGAGTGTAGAGCCCAAGAGCGTGGGTATCGAGCAATCGCCCCGCAATCACGACATCGCTTTGGCTCTGGATGATCCAGAACAGCTGGCAAAGCGTCAGCGTGCCGCCATAGGTGAACAGGTCCCACGCGCCGCGAGGATCGAATATCGGTCGTATCCAGAACCTTGCGGCAATCATCATCCCAATGGCACGTGCGTAGAAGATCGATAGCCCTGCATATATAAGCGCCCAGACTCCCCAACCGAGCCAAGCCAGCAACAAGGCGGTGAGTGCGCCGACAATCGCACTGGCCATGTTGACCTGCCCCTGCTTGCGGAACTGCAGCTCGCGGGCGAGCCATTCGGAAGGCAGAGCGATGAAGGGGATCGCGAGGAATACGGCGGCCTGCACCCGCAGAAGGTCTGCAACGATTGGTTCTTCGAAATATGTGGCTGCCAATGGTGCTGACAGAAACTGGATCGCGGCGAGCGATACATTCGCCAGCAGCAGCATTCCGAAGACTTGCCCGACTCGCCTTTCGTCGAGGTAGCCGGTTTGGACGATCGAAGTGGCAAAGCTTTGCCCGTTGAGGAACGCCAGCGCTGTCACGACGACCTGGCTCATCGCGAATAGACCGTAATCGCTCGGCTCAAGCAGGCGGACGACAAGGAAGGTCGACGCCCAGGTGATGATCTGCGCCGCTACCTGTGTGCCCCAACGCCAGACGACGGCCGAGCGCACGCGCGATGCAAACGCCGAATCATGCCCGCCATCAAGCGGGCCCGCGTCTCGAATCGAGTCAGGCTGGGTGTGTCCGGCGTCCATATCCTGAGCGCTACGGGAAAAAGGTGAAGAAATGCCGCAAGCGATTCACCGATTCAGCGCTGAATCGCGGCGCGCCAGGGGCTTCGATCGTTAATTCCGGCTTGAAAACCGGGGTCAAAACCCCACATTTCGGGGGTCGGAAGAGGCCAAAAATCCCGGATTTCTGCGATTTGTGCGCCCTGACGAAATAAAATTGCAAAAAGGCGTTGACCGAATCTCAGACCGCGCCTAGATGGGCTCCACCGACGAGGCGCTGACGGTTTCCAACCGGCCCCGCAGCGATCGGTCGCCAACATATTCGGATAGCCGGTCCCCCGGTGTAAATCGGGGAAGCAATGGCTGTCCGCTTTTACTGTCTGGCGGCTCTTTGACATTGTTGGTTTTTGATGAAGGGACATGTGGGCGACGGCGCCCGGTCCGAGCACCTCAAGGGCTCGTGCACCGGTTAATTCAAGCCGATTGCCACATCCTTCCAGGCTCCACAGTCTGGTCGTGATGATGCATGTTCATTCGTATCCATTACGTTTGACAGTGCAGGTATCGGCTCCTTGATACTCTGGCTAGTCAGGCTAGCGGGTTTTCCCGTGCTTGATTGGTTAGTTTCACAAACTTGAGAGTTTGATCCTGGCTCAGAACGAACGCTGGCGGCATGCCTAACACATGCAAGTCGAACGAAGCCTTCGGGCTTAGTGGCGCACGGGTGCGTAACGCGTGGGAACCTGCCTTTAGGTTCGGAATAACTCAGAGAAATTTGAGCTAATACCGGATAATGTCTTCGGACCAAAGATTTATCGCCTTTAGATGGGCCCGCGTTAGATTAGATAGTTGGTGGGGTAATGGCCTACCAAGTCGACGATCTATAGCTGGTCTGAGAGGATGATCAGCCACACTGGGACTGAGACACGGCCCAGACTCCTACGGGAGGCAGCAGTGGGGAATATTGGACAATGGGCGAAAGCCTGATCCAGCAATGCCGCGTGAGTGATGAAGGCCTTAGGGTTGTAAAGCTCTTTTACCAGGGATGATAATGACAGTACCTGGAGAATAAGCTCCGGCTAACTCCGTGCCAGCAGCCGCGGTAATACGGAGGGAGCTAGCGTTGTTCGGAATTACTGGGCGTAAAGCGCGCGTAGGCGGCTTTTTAAGTCAGGGGTGAAATCCCGGGGCTCAACCCCGGAACTGCCCTTGAAACTGGATGGCTAGAATACTGGAGAGGTGAGTGGAATTCCGAGTGTAGAGGTGAAATTCGTAGATATTCGGAAGAACACCAGTGGCGAAGGCGACTCACTGGACAGTTATTGACGCTGAGGTGCGAAAGCGTGGGGAGCAAACAGGATTAGATACCCTGGTAGTCCACGCCGTAAACGATGATAACTAGCTGTCCGGGCTCATAGAGCTTGGGTGGCGCAGCTAACGCATTAAGTTATCCGCCTGGGGAGTACGGTCGCAAGATTAAAACTCAAAGGAATTGACGGGGGCCTGCACAAGCGGTGGAGCATGTGGTTTAATTCGAAGCAACGCGCAGAACCTTACCAGCCTTTGACATCCTAGGACGGCTTCTGGAGACAGATTCCTTCCCTTCGGGGACCTAGTGACAGGTGCTGCATGGCTGTCGTCAGCTCGTGTCGTGAGATGTTGGGTTAAGTCCCGCAACGAGCGCAACCCTCGTCCTTAGTTGCCATCATTTAGTTGGGCACTTTAAGGAAACTGCCGGTGATAAGCCGGAGGAAGGTGGGGATGACGTCAAGTCCTCATGGCCCTTACAGGCTGGGCTACACACGTGCTACAATGGCATCTACAGTGGGCAGCTATCCCGCGAGGGTGAGCTAATCTCCAAAAGATGTCTCAGTTCGGATTGTTCTCTGCAACTCGAGAGCATGAAGGCGGAATCGCTAGTAATCGCGGATCAGCATGCCGCGGTGAATACGTTCCCAGGCCTTGTACACACCGCCCGTCACACCATGGGAGTTGGATTCACCCGAAGGTAGTGCGCTAACCGCAAGGAGGCAGCTAACCACGGTGGGTTCAGCGACTGGGGTGAAGTCGTAACAAGGTAGCCGTAGGGGAACCTGCGGCTGGATCACCTCCTTTCTAAGGATACAAGCGAAAGCGCCGGGCCTCGTGCCTGGAAGAGCTTCGCAAGTTCCAAAGAACATTGCCGTCGTCCTCATGTCCTTTCATCAATCGGAAAAACAGCACTTCAGGGTGTTGTTATCCTGAGCTGGCTTTACACGCCCCTCGTGGCCTTCGGGCCAGCGATGGACAGGTGTGGGCCTGTAGCTCAGTCGGTTAGAGCGCACCCCTGATAAGGGTGAGGTCAGAAGTTCGAATCTTCTCAGGCCCACCAGTTACCTATTAAGGGGCCTTAGCTCAGCTGGGAGAGCACCTGCTTTGCAAGCAGGGGGTCATCGGTTCGATCCCGATAGGCTCCACCAGGTACTTCCGATTAGATGAAACGAAAAGCTATCCGGCTTCTGCCGGTTAGGCGGATCTGCCGCCGAACTTTGACATTGTGAATGGGTTTTTAAATCGATGCCGTGGCGCATGGATTGTCTGGATGGTCTAGCCGGCCATTCAACCGCAATCGATGCATCACAAATCAATCAAATTGATTATCTGGCTGAGATAATTCCTCCGCATCATCGCTAAGACGCGCAGCTTTTATGCAAGGCTGTCGTTGATGGTGTGGATTCTCAAGCGTGAGGTAAGAGCATTTGGTGGATGCCTTGGCATGTACAGGCGAAGAAGGACGTGGCACGCTGCGATAAGCGTCGGGGAGTTGTGAGCAAACTTTGATCCGGCGATTTCCGAATGGGGAAACCCACCTTCACCATTTCTTTCATTCTCCGTTCGCGGAGGTTGAGAGAGGTGGATAAGGTATCACCGAACTGAATATATAGGTTTGGTGAAGCGAACCCGGGGAACTGAAACATCTCAGTACCCGGAGGAAAAGACATCAACAGAGATTCCCGTAGTAGTGGCGAGCGAACCGGGACCAGGCCAGTGCCTTTTAGTCAACTAACAGAACACTTTGGAAAGAGTGGCCATAGTGGGTGACAGCCCCGTATGTGAAAGTGATCTAAAAGGACTTGAGTAGGGCGGGACACGTGAAATCCTGTCTGAACATGGGGGGACCACCCTCCAAGCCTAAATACTCGTACATGACCGATAGCGAACACAGTACCGTGAGGGAAAGGTGAAAAGCACCCCGATTAGGGGAGTGAAACAGTACCTGAAACCGGATGCTTACAAGCAGTTGGAGCCCCATAGGGGGTGACAGCGTACCTCTTGCATAATGGGTCAGTGACTTAATGTATCGTGCGAGCTTAAGCCGTTAGGTGTAGGCGAAGCGAAAGCGAGTCTGAATAGGGCGACTGAGTACGATGTATTAGACCCGAACCCCGGCGATCTAGGCATGAGCAGGTTGAAGGTGCGGTAACACGCACTGGAGGACCGAACCGTTGCATGTTGAAAAATGCTCGGATGACTTGTGTCTAGGGGTGAAAGGCCAATCAAGCCGGGAAATAGCTGGTTCTCCGCGAAATCTATTGAGGTAGAGCGTCAGATGTATGCCGATGG